>NZ_FOUU01000013.1 GCF_900114975.1 Thermodesulforhabdus norvegica | reverse complement strand
ATATATGGGCATGGGCATGAATACGGGTGTTTCATCGCAGGCGAATCCGAACATCAGTCCCTGATCTCCGGCTCCCATTTCTTCGAAGAGTCCTTCTCCTGGGTTTACTCCAATGGCGATGTCTGGAGATTGTTTATCTATGCTGGTTATGACGGCGCAGGTTTCCCAGTCGAAGCCCATGTTGGAGTCGTTGTAGCCTATTTCTTTTATGGTCTGGCGGGCGATTTCGGGGATGTCCACCCAGGTGGAGGTTGTTATTTCGCCGGCTACGAAGACGAGGCCCGTTGTGACGAGGGTCTCACAGGCCACCCGGCAGTTCTTGTCCTCCTTCATAATGGCATCAAGTATGGCATCGGATATCTGATCCGCTACCTTGTCAGGATGACCTTCACCGACGGATTCGGAAGTGAACAAATAACGGCTCATGGACATAAAAACACCTCCATCTTTCTGTTTAGGATTTTTGTAAATAAAGATGCAGCTTTTTGGGCCAGCTCTTTAGCCTGTTGCAATTGAGTTGACCATCTCGTCTGGGATATGGCTCATCTTACGGCCTACGATTGCATAGTAAAAGAGAGGCCTTCCGTCTATTGATATCCGGTGCCTGTATCTTTCCAGATGATGAATTTCCAGAATTCCGTTGTTTATCAAAGTTCGGATCAATCTTGAAAAACCCGTTCTGTCTTCTTTTAAAACGAAGGAGTCTTTTATGTTGAAGGCGATCCATCCAGAATCACATACGAGATTGAAGGCATTGGCAAAGGCCCTTACCGGAATATCACCGAAGCCCAGAGCCGCCACACAGGTGAGGCAGTTGAATTGCCACGAAGCAATATGTTCCCTGAAGGCTTCCTCCAGCTTCGTAAAATCACAGACATAATAGGCGTCGTAAATTCCGGGCCGATCCCGCTCACAGGCCCTGTGAGCCTCTTCAACAATATCCACGCCGACCACACGGGCCACCCCATGGGCATGAAGCTGCTCTCCTACCATGCCGTTCCCCGCTCCCAGATCCAGAACGCGGAGTTCTGTTACATTGATAAGATTGTCTCTGAGCACCTTGGCCAGGGTTTCGACGACTTTTTGAGGCGAACAGCATTTGAGCCTGCGGTAGAAGAGCTGTTCATACAGTCCGGGGCGCTTGTATATTTCAGCGTAATCGTGGAACCGGATTCTCGTTTTGTTTCCGTTCTCAAGTAGAAAAAAGAATGCTTCGTCCTGATCCAGGCGATTTGGCTCGATTAGGGGGAATTTTATGTTGTATCTTGATAATTGCATGATATTTCCTCCTTATTTTTCGATAAACGCATTCTCAGGCTTAATATCGTATGATTTTCGCTAATGTTTAGTGATATTCACTGACATCAAAAACGCCCAGTTTCAAGACAGACAATTATACGATCAGATATTTAAATAATCTCCAAAATAAGACATTTGGTTCAATAAATGTATAAAACGAATATGTCAAATAAATTATTATTTAATCTGTGATTTCGGTCACTTAAAATCAAAAACCCGCGCTGTGCAAGGCGGGGCAAGAAGCTACTTCATGGTTTTTTATACCAAAGGGGATTTACCGCCCTTTCGGCATTCTACGGCGTTGCGGAATAATATTTTAAGCCAGGATACGGGGCAGGGTGGATGTAAGGGAAATAAATCTGTTTGGTCACAATTGATAAACCAGCCGCTGTTTTCTGGGCGAATTTTGGTATCTATCCTGCCAGAGCTCTGTTGTGGGCTTCATACCCGGTCCAGTCCATATGCCGCCGCACTTTAACGACCAGGATGGATCAGCTGGACGGAGCGGGAATTATTTTCAACACAAGGAAAAAATTAGTTGACATATGTTTCCTGATGGAGTACAGAGGTTGCCAGGATGGATTCTGTGCTGGCTTATGGGTTCCTGTTAGAAAGAACCTCTTGATGTGAGGAGGTTTTGGTGCAACCGGATTCCGTAAAAAATATAGGGATCATCGGTGCGGGATTGATGGGGCATGGGATCGCTCAGATTTTTGCCCACGAAGGTTACAGGGTTTCTGTTTATGATGCCAACGATGATGCCTTGAAAACCCTTCGACAGCGAATCAAAAAGAACCTTGAAATCTTTATGCTTCTTGGGATCACCGATAATAGCCGTGCAAATCAATGTCTGGAGAACATCAGGGTCTGTTCATCGATTTCTGAGGCTGCCGGTTCTGCCGATGTGATAATAGAAGCCATAAACGAAAATAAGGGTCTAAAAAAGGAACTTTTCCGGGAATTAGAGCATATAATCGGTTCTGAGACTGTTGTATGTACCAATACTTCGGCTATCAGCATAACGGAGTTAAGTGAAAGTCTCTCCTACAGAGAGCGCTTTGTGGGGACCCATTTTTGGAACCCTCCGCACATTCTACCCTGTGTCGAAATTGTGAAAGGGCTTTACACCTCAGAGGAGGTTTTTGAAGGGGTTTGCAGGCTGATGAAAAGGGTAAAGAAAGAACCCGTGAGGGTTCTCCGCGATGTGCCGGGTTTTCTGGGTAATCGCTTGCAGCACGCAATGTGGAGAGAGGCGATTTCGCTGGTGGAAAAAGGTGTTGCCAGTGCGGAAGATGTAGATAAGGTTGTTAAATTCGGTTTCGGATTGCGTCTATGCTTTATCGGCCCTTTTGAGACCGCAGACCTTGCAGGTCTGGACCTCACGTATGAAGTTCAAAAGTACCTCTTTCCTTATCTTGATAACTCTCCTGTTCCGTCCCCAAAGCTTGAAAACCTTGTCGAAAGTGGATTCACAGGCGTTAAAGCGGGCCGGGGTTTTTACTCGTGGACGAAGGATAAGGTTCAGCAGTTGATTGCTAAGAGGGACGCGATTCTGTTGAAAGTCCTTCGTCTCATGAACGGCGATTAAGCCGGGCTCAGGCCGCCGGGGATCTCCTAATACTATCATTTAGTACGGAGTGTCCCATGACAGAAATCTTCGTCTTTTTCTTGCACGGACTTGCCTATGCAGGGTTGTTGTTTCTCGTTTCCTCGGGTTTAACTTTGGTCTTTGGCATGATGAACATTCTTAACTTCGCGCACGCTGCTTTTTACATGCTTGGGGCCTATTTCTCGTACACTGTTCTTAAGACCACGCAGTCTTTCTTGCTGTCAATTCTTATATGCCCAGTGCTTTTATTCATCCTGGGTTTTTTGGTCGAACGACTTCTCCTGCGTAGAGTTCACAGATTCGGGCATCTACATGAACTCCTGCTAACTTTCGGGCTCGCCTATATCATTACAGAACTGGTCAAGCTAATCTGGGGAAATTACCCTCTGACGGTAGACATAGGAGAAATTCTCAATAAGCAGATAGAAATTTTCGGTGTAACCTATTCTGCATATCGGTGTTTAATCTTCGGCTGCGGCTTGTTGGTCGCTCTGCTAATGTCTCTTTTAATATACAAGACCCGCCTGGGGATCATAATTCGGGCGTCCGTAAACGATTCGGAAATGGTCGAAGCTCTAGGCATTAATGTTCCTCTTCTTTTCACGGGGGTGTTTGCAGCCGGGGCGGCTCTTTCCGGTTTTGCCGGAGTCATAGCAGGGCCTCTGCTCACGACATATCCGGGAATGGCCACGGACATTCTGATCGATGCTTTCGTTGTCATTGTCGTGGGTGGCTTCGGTAGTCTGGGAGGGGCCATGGTGGCTTCCTTGATCATAGGGCAGTTACAATCATTTGGCGCGCTACTGATCCCAAAACTTTCTCTCGCACTCATTTATCTCCTCATGGCGCTGGTACTCATTGTAAAACCTTCAGGTTTGTTCGGCGAGGAAAGATGATGGGTAAAGGTAATACCAGACGCAGGTTAATATTTGTCTTCGCTCTCATAGCCGTATTTCTGATTGCTCCCGCTGTTCTACCGCTGTATCGGGTTAGCTTGCTTACCGAAGTGATCATATTTTCTCTCTATGCGATCAGTTATAATTTTTTGTTAGGATATGCAGGACTGCTGTCTTTCGGGCATGCCTTGTTTTTCGGTACCGGGGGGTATTTAGCCGCTCTACTCGTCAATCACATTCCGGGAATTTCCCTATGGGGAGTCGTTTTTGTCAGTGCCATAATTACCGCCGCAATAGGTTTACTCATAGGGGGTCTGTTACTACGGCAAAAGGGTGCATACTTTGCTTTGCTTACCCTCGCATTCAATTACCTTTTCTATGCCATAGCCACCAAGTGGTATTCCGTTACCGGTGGTGATGACGGTCTGAGTCTTTCCCGGCCGAGTTTGGATTTTGGGGTTTTTACCATCAGCCTTTCCAGCCCTGTGGCTTTTTATTACTTCACCTTTATTACGTTGGGGTTGCTGATTGCCTATTGCTGGTATTTTACGCACACCGCCATGGGGCAAACCATTGTGTTGATTCGAGAAAACGAAGAGCGAATGAAATTCGTCGGATATAATCCTCATGTTACCAGACTTATTCTCTTCGTGTTTACCGGCACGCTGGCCGGTGTGGCCGGGACATTTTATGCCCTCCATTTTGAGTTTGTGTCGGTAAATGCCGTAAGTATTGATATGACCACGGCCGTGTTGCTGATGACCTTTATCGGGGGTATGTCCACGTTCTGGGGGCCGATTCTCGGTGCTGCCGTCTATATTCACCTGCAGGATTTTCTGAGCGACCTGACCGATAGATGGCCGCTGATAATGGGGCTTATATTTGTGCTGATGGTTCTCTATATGCCACAGGGGCTTTCTGGCTTGTGTTTTTTCTTGAAAGACCGTGTCCGGGGTATGGTGTTTTGCAAGAACATTAAGCCCTTTGGTTTTCGGAATGTATCTGCTCAGATAGGGTGTAAGCAAAATGAACGAATCTCTTGAAGTGCTTCGGATAGAGAAACTCTGTAAAGATTTTTCGGGCCTTGAAATATTGTCGGGTGTGGATCTCATAGTTAAGCGCGGTGAGCGGCATGCCGTAATCGGCCCTAACGGTGCGGGTAAGACGACTCTTTTCAATATCATTACTGGTAAATACAAACCTTCTTCAGGTCGCATTTATTATCGAGGTCGTGATGTGTCCGGGCTGAGCCCTGATGTTCTTGCCCAGATGGGGATTGCTCGGTCTTTCCAGATTACCAATGTTTTCCAGGGCCTTACCGTTTTAGAAAACGTTCTCGCTGGTGTGAGAAGTAAAAGGGGCCTGAAATACAGCTTTTTCAGGCGTCCGGTTGAGCAACGAGAACTGGTGGAACGGGCAAAACAGATTATAGAAGCTGTGGGTCTTTACGATTTGATGGATCGACCGGTGACCTCTCTTGCTTACGGCCAACAGAGAGCTCTTGAAATAGCCATCACACTGTCACTGGACCCGCATTTGATTCTTCTGGACGAACCGACTGCCGGTATGACCCGTGAGGAAACCAAAAATGTTATAGAACTGATCGACAGAATTACCCGTGGCAGAACGCTGATTATCATAGAACACGATATGGACGTAGTGTTTTCGCTTGCCGATACCATCTCGGTCCTGCATCACGGCGTGATTATAGCTTCGGGCAGTCCGGAGAAAATCAGGAACGATCAAAGGGTTAAGGATGCCTACCTGGGAGAGGAGTAAGGGTGTTGCTTAAGGTTGAAGAAATTCACAGCTATTACGGACAGAGCCATGTTCTTCACGGTGTGTCACTTGGTTTAAATGCGGGAGAGATTGTTTGCATTCTGGGCCGAAACGGAGTTGGGAAAACGACGACACTCAAAAGCATTATCGGTCTGGTCCCGCCAAGGTCTGGAAGCATAACCTTTAAAGGTCAGGAATTGATCGGACTTCGGCCATTTCAGATATCAAGACTGGGTATAGGGTTTGTTCCGGAGGAACGAAGAATTTTCGGAAGCCTTACGGTGGAAGAAAACCTGCTCATCGGGATGAAAAAAGGTTGTCATAACGGGGGTAATTCATGGTCGTTGGAGAGAGTCTATGAGACTTTCCCTGTGCTCAAGAAGAGACGGAATAATCTGGGTAAGCACCTGTCCGGAGGTGAACAACAGATTCTCACGATTGTTCGGACTCTCATGGGCAACCCGGAGGTTCTTCTGGTTGACGAACCCACTGAGGGATTGGCTCCTTTAATGGCAAAGGAGATACTGGGTATTCTTTCCCGTATAAGAGAGGATGGGGTGTCCATTCTCATGGTAGAGCAAAATTTCAAAGCAACAATCAAAATGGGTGACAGGTTTTACGTTATGAACAAGGGGCAGATCGTTTTCGAAGGGACCAGAGAGGATTTGATGAAGGCAGAGGATATAAGGATGACCTATTTAGAAGTCTGAATATTTTCCCGGGCAACAAAGGCAGCAGCCTGTGTTTTTTAGGTTGAATATTTAAATCCAGAGGAGGGATTCCAATGTTGAGAAAGATGGCCTTATTGTGTTCGGTGTTTATGTTGGTGGGTATTGCCTGTACGGGCATGGCAGGGGCCGAAGACACCATAAAGCTAGGTGTTGTGGAACCACTGTCTGGGACTTTCAAGGATATCGGCGAGAGGTACCTGGAAGGCGTTGAATATGCCGTGAAGGTAATAAACGATGGCGGAGGGTTGCTGGGCAGGAAGGTGGAGGTGATACCGATAGATTCGGAAGTAAAGCCGGACGTAGCGGTAAGAAAGGCAACAAAGCTTATTATGAAGGATAATGTCAAGTTCTTCTGCGGAGGCACGGGAAGCTCTGTTGGAGCGGCAATGTCGGAATTGGTGGAAAAACACAAGGGCATATTTTTTACCTACGGTATGGACGCATCAAGTCTTACGGGTGAAAAGTGTAACCGGCATTTTTTCCGACCCGGAGGCAGCACGGATGGAAGATCTTATGCACTGGCCCTCTGGGCTGTTAGAAAAGGCTACAAGAGGATTGCCGGCATAGCTCAGGACTATTCCTTCGGACACGAAGCAATGGCTGCCTTCAAAAAGAAAATAAAAGAGCTAGATCCGAATATTGAACTGGTAGCCGAAATTTATCATCCCCTGGGCAACAAGGATTATGCTCCCTATATCAGTCAGATTATAGCTGCTAAACCGGACGTTATTTTCACTCCTAACTGGGGTAATGACCTGTCCTTGTTACTGAAGCAGGGAAGATCTATGGGGCTGAATGTCAAATTCCTCTGCTACTACATTAACGACGACGTATTAATAAAAGGTTTAGGCGATGACGAGGCTGTTATCGGGTCTGTTGGCGCAGAGATTTATATGCTTTCGATTCCCGGCAGGCTAAATCAGGAGTTCCTGCAGGGATTTTTCAAGGAAAAGGGATATTACCCATCTTGGCTGAGAGGGAAGGCTTACACTGCCACTTTGTTCTGGGCGGAAGCCGTTAAAAAGGCAGGTTCGGCGGATCCCGAAAAGGTTATATCCGCCTGGGAAGGACTGACTTTCGAAGGGCCTGCGGGGACCTGGTACATGAGACCCTGTGATCATCAGGCTCAGGTTCCCTACTGGATAGCCGAAGTGGTAAAGGAAAATAAATTCTATGATCACGCCTATGTTGGCGAGCCCGTTATGATTCCCGCCAAAGAGGTGGAAGTTCCATGTGAAGAAACGGGCTGTAAGATGTCGAAAAGCGACTGACGGAGTATCGAGGAAGGATGTTAGAGGGAGAGTATGGCTGATTTAATTACCGGCGGGACAGGTTTTTTGGGATCGGCTCTGGCTCGATTGCTTATTGAAGAGGGCAAAAGGCCGGTTCTCTTTGACATCGCACCACCAAGGGGTGTTCTCCTGCGCTACAGGGATGGTTATTCCTACGTGAGGGGTTCTCTTAGCAATCTGTCGGAGATTCTGAACTGCTTCAGGAAGTTCAGGATAAACAGGGTCTTCCATCTGGGTGGCTTGCTGTCACTACCTTCGGAGAATTCTCCCTGGGAGGCTTTCCAGGCCAATGTCGTGGGGACTTATAATGTGCTCGAAGCCTGCCGTCTCGAAGATACTGGCATGGTCATATACGGCAGCTCAATCGCGACCTTTAGCGAAGGTTTAAGTTCGCCCATTGTGGACGATTTTGCACCGCAGCGTCCCACAAGTATGTATGGGGTAACAAAGGTTTTTGGCGAGCTTCTCGGGAGATATTATTCCAGGCGATTTGGGCTGGACTTCCGGGGAGTTCGCCTCCCATCCGTGGTAGGCCCGGGAGCGAGAACGGCTCACATGTCAATTTACAATTCCTGGGCCATAGAGAAACCATTAATGAACGAGCCTTACGTAATTCCCTGCAACCCCGATACGCGGTGTCCGGTTCTTTATTTCAAAGACGCGGCCAGGGCTTTGCTAATGCTTGCAAGAGCAGATGGTTTGGCGCTGAAAACCAGAATATATAACATCGGCGGGATTGCACCGCCTTTCTCTGCCGAAGAATTGGTCGCTGTGGTTAAGTCAAAAATTCCGAATGCGCAATTGAGCTTTAGACCGGATCCTGAAATAACCTTTTTGTTAAAAGAACTTGGACGGATCACTTTTGACGATTCGGCGGCCCGGGTCGAATGGGGCTGGGAGCCTCGATATGACCTTGAGCAAATGGTTGATGACTTTATTGATGAATTCCGTAGATTTCGCGATGTTTATGAACAGGGATAGGAGCTTCGTATGGCAGGAAACAAGGGAAACAAGAGAATTTTTACCGCTGCAATTACGGGTTCCATTCACACCCCGAGCATGTCGCCCTATCTTCCAATAACGCCGGAAGACATAATTCGGGAGGTTGTTGCGGCGTATGAAGCAGGAGCTGCAGTAGCCCACATCCATGTAAGAGACCCAATTACGGGTCAACCAAACGCAGATCAGGATATTTACCGTAAGGTGGCCGTTGAGGTAAAAAAGCAGTGCAACATAATACTTGCTTTTACGACGGGCGGGAAGTTAGGAGAGCCTGTAGAAAGCAGGGTAAAGGTGGTTTCCAATTTGTCTCCGGAAATGGCGTCCCTTAATGCAGGCTCCCTGAATTTTGCCCTGTTCCACGTGGTGGATAAAATTAAAGAGTGGAAATACGAGTGGGAGAAAGAATACCTTGAGGCAACAGAAGATTTTATTTTTCCCAATACTTTCAAAACCATCCGTCAATACCTGGAAATATTTTATGCCAATAATACCAAACCCGAGTTCGAAATCTACGATCTGGGTATGATCAATAATGTGGCCTTTTTACTCGAAAAGGGTGTAATAAAGCGGCCGCTGTACATTCAGTTCGTTCTCGGAATCCTGGGCGGCGCACCGGCAACGGTTGAAAACCTCGTTTATCTGGTTCAAACTGCACGAAAGAGCCTCGGAGACTTTGAATTTTCAGTATGTGCAGCAGGAAGGCATCAAATACCGATGTGCACAACCTCATTGTTGCTCGGAGGACATGTCCGTGTTGGCCTTGAGGATAATCTCTATCTAGAAAAGGGTGTGCTGGCAAAAAGTAATGCAGAGCAGGTCGGAAAGATCATCCGCATTGCCAGAGAGTTGGGAATCGAACCGGCGACCCCGGATGAAGCCCGGGAAATTCTCGGTCTAAAGGGAATTGATAAGGTCAATTACTAGAAAATCGTCGCTGTGAGGCTTCTTTTATGTTCAAAGAGGAACAGATAGGTCGTCTGATCAGAAAACTCCGTCTGGAAAGAAAGATGACTCAGCAAATGCTGGCCGATGCTTGTGGGCTGACCAAGGGGTATCTTTCAAAAATCGAAAATTCTAAAACGGCACCCCCGGTCTCCACTCTCATAAATATTGCAAGAGCACTGGGAGTGGAAATAAATGTCTTTTTCTCCAACGGAAGGCCGGAGACTTCTATAACACTGGTTAAGGCCAGAGACCGTGTTGTCGTTGCCCGTGATGGAAGCAGTTTCGGTTATTCTTATGAACCACTCGCACATACCTTTCCCAACAGGAAAATGGATCCTTATTTGCTGACCTTACCCGTAAAAGTCAAAAAACAGAAAGTCTTTCAACATGAAGGTCAGGAAATGTTGTTCGTTTTAGAAGGTACAATGAAGTTTTTCCACGGTGATCAGGAATTCATTGTGGAAGAAGGAGATTGCATCTATTTTGATGCCAGTGTTCCTCATTACGGAGTGTGCCTGGGCGATAAAGAGGTAAAATGCCTCATGGTGATTTACTCAGCCTGATGACGGGCCGGCTTACGGTGGCATGGAGAACACTGAAATTGCCTGATAGCTGTCTCCTGGGCGTCTGGCTGTTAATGAAAGGCCTCTCCGAACAAGAGGGGATTTTTGCAGGAAGAATGAAGATCTCCATGGAAGCGTTTTTTATCGTAAAAAATAAGACCTGAAGCTACGAATCGTTTTCCTGCTTCAATGCAGTTAGCCGGTTGCGTTAATTGTTCTATTTGATATTATCTAACTGTGTTTGGTAAAGGTCCCGGATTTTCAACAACCGTCTATTTTCATTGGAGGAGCCGATGGGTAAGGAGCCTTTGTGGGTACCGAGTGGGGAAGTTGTGGAAAAGGCCAATATGACGGCCTTTATGAGGTTTGTTAACGAAAAATACGGAAGGAGTTTTTCTTCCTATCGGGAGCTTTACGATTGGTCCGTCGAGAGTATATCCGATTTTTGGGCGGCCGTCTGGGATTTCTGCGGCATTGTGGCAAGTAAGCCTTACGAAGAGGTGGTGGACGATCCGTACAGGATGCCTGGTGCGAAATGGTTTCAGGGGGCGAGGCTCAATTTCGCCGAAAATTTGCTTCGCTATCGGGACGATCGGGTTGCAATTGTGTTCGTAGGCGAGCAGGAACAGAGAAGAATCATAACATACCGTGAGCTCTATTCTCTTGTGGGCAAGATTTCCCGGGCTTTGCGAGAACTGGGAGTCAAGGCCGGTGATCGGGTGGTGGGCTATATGCCCAATATGATCGAGACGGTGGCCTTCATGCTGGGAGCAACGAGCATTGGGGCCATCTGGTCGTCCTGTGCTGCCGACATGGGACCGGAAGCGGTTTACGATCGGTTCGGCCAGGTAGAACCCAAAGTCATGATTACTGCTGACGGTTACTTCTACAAGGGAAAAATGTTCAATACCTTTGCCAATGCCGTAAAGCTTGCCTCGAGGATGCCCTCTCTGGAGCGTGTCGTGGTGGCAAAGTATTCAGGTGCCGATGTGGATCTGTCCCGGCTTCCCAATGCCGTAACCTTTTACGAATTCGTCGGGAAGGAAGATGCAGATCCCGTATTTGAACAGCTTCCTTTCGATCACCCCGTTTACATAATGTTCTCCTCGGGAACGACGGGCAAACCCAAGTGCATGGTCCAGAGTGCCGGGGGCGTTCTTATAAATCATCTGAAGGAGCTCAAGATACATTCCGATCTCAGGCGGGAGGATCGGATCTTCTACATTACGACCTGTAGCTGGATGATGTGGAACTGGCTGGTGAGCTCTCTGGGGGTTGGTGCTACTGTCGTTCTTTATGACGGTAATCCTCTTTATCCCGACCCCTACGCAATGTGGCGCATGGTTGACCGGGAAGGTATTACCATCTTCGGTCTGAGCGCAAGCTACATCAATGCCCTCAGGAAGGAGGGGGTGTCCCCCGGAAAAGAATGCAGTCTGGAGACCCTGAGGCAGATTTCCCAGACCGGTTCGGCTCTTTCAGCCGACGGATTCCGTTACGTCTATTCGGACATTAAGTCGGATCTGCACTTTAACTCCATCTCCGGAGGCACGGACATAAATGGGTGCTTTGCAATAGGAAGCCCCATTCAGCCGGTTTATGCCGGGGAGCTTCAGGGGCCTGGTCTGGGTATGAAGGTTAAGGCCTATGACGAGAACGGTAATCCCGTGTGGGACAGAGAAGGCGAGCTGGTCTGCGAAGCCGCGGCTCCTTCAATGCCGCTCTATTTCTGGAATGACCCTGAGGGGAAGAAGTATAGAGAAGCCTATTTCGAGTATTTCCCGGGTAAAAACGTATGGCGTCACGGGGATTACGTGATCTTCCATTCCGATACGGGAGGTATTACATTCCTCGGCAGGTCGGATTCGGTTTTGAAGCCTTCGGGTGTAAGAATTGGGACCGCAGAAATATACAATCAGGTGGAAAACATTCCCGAGATTGCCGACAGCCTTGCAATAGGACAGCAGTGGGAAGGGGATCAGAGAATTATTCTTTTTGTGAAAATGAAAGAGGGGTATAAGCTGACTGATGAAGTAAAGGCAAAAATAAGGAAGGTGCTCAGGGAAAACGCATCGCCTCGGCATGTGCCTGCTAAAATCATCGAGGTTCCGGACATTCCTTACACGAGAAACATGAAGAAGGTGGAAAGCGCCGTTACCAACATCATACACGGGCGCCCCGTTACGAATCTGGAAGCACTGGTAAACCCCGAGTGCCTTGATTACTTCAAAGATCATCCCGAGCTGAAGTCTTAGTGAACCGGGAGGGCCGCCGGCCCTCCTTTTTTCTTTTTCGTCATTTAAAGAAGATTAAGAAAGGAGGGAAAGATGCTTGAGCGCATGGGAGATTCGTTGTGTCGGTGGGCTCAAAAGTACATGCCCGATCCAATGATCTTTGCAATCCTTCTGACGATCCTCACCTACGTCATGGGCTTAATCTTTACCGACAGCGGTCCCTTTAAGATGATAACCTACTGGTATGATGGATTCTGGACGCTACTGGCCTTTGGAATGCAGATGTGCATTATTCTGGTCACAGGCTATGCACTGGCTACTACTCCGGCGTTACAGAAAGTTCTGAGAGCTCTTGCAGGCGTGCCCAAAACCAGCGGGGGCGCCGCCGCACTGGTTGCTTTTGTTGCCTGTGTTGCCGGCCTTATCAACTGGGGGCTTGGTCTCATCGTCGGCGCAATCTTTGCCCTTGAAGTTGCCAGACAGGGAGCCAGGTCCAATATAAGGCTTCACTATCCTTTAATCGTTGCTGCTGGATATGGAGGTTTGGCTATATGGCACATGGGCCTGTCAGGTTCTGCTCCTCTGCTTGTTGCTACGGAAAATCACTTCCTTGCAAAGGAAATCGGTATAATCCCTGTGTCGGAAACACTGGGAAGCGCAATGAACCTGACCAGCATTGCCGTTATGTTGATCCTCGTACCTCTGGTTTTTTATCTCCTTGCTCCGAAGGATGCATCCAAAATTGAGCCTATAAGGTCGGAGCTTTGCGAAATGCCGGAAGAAAAGGGTACCGTGAACAAGGAGGAGTGGACCTTTGCCGATCGTCTGGAAAACAGCGTTCTGCTTTCGCTCATTATAGGCCTGGCAGGATTGGTCTACATTATCTATTACTTTGCAACCAAGGGTTTTGCCCTTAATCTCAACATTGTCAACTTTACGTTTTTGATACTCGGGATACTTCTCCACAGACGACCTATTGCCTATGTTCGCGCCGTTGCCGAAGGTGTCAGAGGTTGCACGGGTATAATCCTCCAGTTTCCTTTTTACGCCGGGATAATGGGCATGATGAAATTCTCGGGGCTGGTAACCGTCATTGCCAACTGGTTTGTGGCTCTGTCTACGCCGACCACATACCCTGTTTTTACCTTCATCAGTGCGGGACTGGTGAACCTTTTCGTTCCGTCCGGAGGTGGCCAGTGGGCTGTGCAGGGACCCATTATGGTGAAGGCCGCAGAAGCACTTAACTTCTCGATACCCAAAACCATAATGGCTCTCGCCTACGGCGATCAATGGACGAACCTCTTTCAACCTTTCTGGGCACTGCCTCTACTCGGTATATGCGGCGTCCGAGCCCGTGACATCATGGGATACTGTATGGCCGTGATGTTTATAGGCATTCCCGTTTATATAATCTTACTTCTTCTCTTCTGAAGGAGTTATCAGGGGTCGTGTGTTTCGTTTATGAATGTCGGGTGGTTGGGGGGATCGCCGGCGAACCCCACCATCCCTGCTACAGGGGAATGCGAGTAGAAGGGGCCTACGCCTATTTCTTCTTCCTGGAAGAGGTGGACGGCTATTTTGAAGACTGGGTTGCCCGAAACGGAGGGCTGGTGTTTACCGGCCGTTACCGGTTCCATCCCGCCAGGTGGCAGAGGTTTGCTTCGGGATGCAGGGTAGGGTCTTTTACCGTTATTACCGTGAGCAGAGCTGAAGATGTACCTGTCCCGGACGGTTCCACCGTCTTCCTCAGAAGAGGGATAGCCTTCGGTTCAGGGGTGCATCCCACGACGAGGGCTATGGTAACCGCAATGGAAGAGTTACTCACCCGTGAAAAGCCTGATGTGGCGGTAGATTGCGGAACTGGTTCCGGGATTCTGTCCATCATTGCGGCCAAAATGGGTGTGCCCAGGATTATTGCCGTTGACCTTTCACGGGTTGCCCTGAGAGAGGCCCGGGAGAATGCGGTAATCAACGGTGTTAATGACAATATCTGCTTTGTTTTGGGTCGTGATCTTTCCGCATTAAAGCCTGAAAGAATAGACCTTCTTATGATGAACCTTGAGTGGCCTGCATTGCTGGGTGTCGTCCGGGGCAAAATCTGGTCCCGGTGCAGAACCGCCCTCGTCTCCGGCTATCCTCTTTCCATGTCCTCCGTATTCAGGCAACTCATAATGAGAGCTCCTTATAAAAGGCTTCAATCCTTCGGGGTGGAGGGCTGGGAAGCCCTTCTGTTAGAGAAGAGCAGGGACAAGCCCCCGGAGGATAACCGGGGGCTGAAGAAATAATCTCAGAGTCATTATCGGGCAACGGTCTTTGCGGCCTTTGCTACTTCGATAGGTTTCCTTTGAATAATTTGACCGTCCGGGGATATTACGACTTCTTCCGCCTTTATGTCCCTGCTGGTTACCTCCAGAGCTTTACGCACAAGACCCGTAAGGCCGGAACAGCAGGGCACCTGCATTCGCAATACGGTTACGCCTTTGATGTCCGAATTAAGAAATATTCCGGAAAGCTTTTCAAGATACTCCTGAAGGTTGTCGAATTTGGGACAGCCGATAAGAACCACTCTGTCGGGCATGAAGCTCTCGTATATGCGGGGAGATGCGGCAGGCGAGCAATCTGCGGCAATCAGCAGATTAGCGTTCCTCAGGAATGGAGCTTTTGAGGGAACGAGCTTTAGCTTTACGGGCCAGTTTCTGAGCAGCTGGTCCCGGCTTTCGGAAAACCTCGCCGATACGGACGGGCAGGTGGCTTCCCGGGTTTTGAGCTCTTCCAGATGTTTCTCAACGGCTTCCGGGTCGAAGTCTTCGGCTTCCCGCTCGACTATGGTGATGGCATTCTGAGGACATTCTCCTATGCACGCTCCAAGTCCGTCGCAATAAGACTCGGATACCAGCTTTGCCTTCCCGTCAACGATGGCAATGGCGCCTTCTGCACAGGCTATAACACACTGACCGCAGCCGTCGCATTTCTCCTCGTCGATCTCTATTATTTTGCGCAATACTTTCATGAGTTTCCTCCATATTTTGACATGATGGATTTTAAAATCTTTCGGGCCGTGGGCGTGATAACCTCCGGTGGGGTCGACGCTGCCTCCGGATCCCGTTTTAATTCTTCTTCAAAAAGAGCAAGGCTCATAGCATCGTGAAAAACGACATGATTGGAGTCCGACAGATCAGGTTTCTCATCACGCTTTTCGATAAGTTTCAGAACCTTGCGGTTTAGTTCCTCCTTTGACGAAAGACTTTTCAGGACTTCTTCGGCAGCCCTGGCACTTTCTTCGGGTGCAGGAGGCCTTTTCTCAGCACCGTAGGGCAGAAGATGAAGATGCGATGCAATGATTACCACCGGTAGCTCTCCCTGCTCCGTCCTGAGAAGTTCTTCCGCGTAACGGGCGGTTCTTACGGCTTTGCTTATGGCCGCAAAGTCTCTCCCGTAACGCTTCTTTGCTTCAATGGCGACTCTGTCTTTGAGGAGGTGTTCTCTCTGAGCTATAAGCTCCGGGGGGAGTTCGCCTAAGCACTGATCGGCGTATTTGCAATAGGCTGCACATCCGAAGTCCATACGGGGGTTGACAAACTTATGACCGCAATTGCGGCAGCGGCGTGAAGGCTCGTCTTTGAAAAACTCAACCGAAGAACCGCATTGAGGGCACCTGGCTTCAAAAATTGCTTCCTTTCCCCAAAACCTGCTATCCTGTCCCGGGCACTTCATGAGATTTTTCTCCCTGATTAAGGTTTTTTTGTTGTCGTTTTTTATAATAAACACGTAAGACGGTTTGACCTTGATATGAGTCAAAAAATGAGTGCAGAGGAAGTTATAAAAAACGCCCTATCAAGGGTTGCTCTGTTTAACGGCCTGGATGAGCAGCATCTTAAAGGGCTGGCGGATTTGGCAGTGCGAAAATATTATGCAAAGGGTGAGGTACTCTTTAGAGAGGGAACCAGAGCCCTGGGGATGTTTCTCGTCATTAAAGGAACCGTTAAGGTGTATAAAACCTCGTGGGAAGGTAAAGAACAGGTCCTTCATTTTTTCGGTCCCTGTGAACTCTTTGCCGAGGTTCCGGTTTTTCACGGGAAGGATTATCCCGCTTCGGCAGAAGCACTGGAAGATGTGGAAGCGGCTTTTTTCCCGAAGGAAGCTTTTCTGAATTTTTTGAGGAAAAATCCCGACGTGGCCATCAGAATGCTTGCGTTACTTTCAGAAAGATTGAGATATTTCACCAGGCTTATTGAAGATCTGACCCTTAAGGAGGTTCCTGCAAGACTCGCAGCCTACATAGTCTATCGCATGGGTCGAGACGGAGCGACCGGGGAGTTTACACTGGACATTCCGAAGCACCTTTTGGCAGCCCTCCTGGGAACTACCCCCGAGACGCTTTCACGGGCTTTTGGGAAGCTGCGCCAGGTTGGGTATGTGTCCGTTGATGGTAAGTTAATAAGAGTGCTGGATCCCGAAGGAGTAAGGAAACTTGCCGTAGAGGGGAAGTGGACGGAGTGAGTCATGAAGGTAACGGCTATTTACGGCAGTCCCAGGAAGGATGGGAATACCGATAGGTTACTCAAAAGGTTCGTTGAGGGAGTAAGGGACGAAGGGGTGGAAGTCGTCGAATTCTTTCTCAGAGACATGAACATTGCTCCTTGTAGGGAAATATACGGCTGCAAAAGAAACGGAAGGTGCGTGATTGACGACGATTTTCATGTGATTGCCGACGAAATGTCGAAATCTGACGCTATAGTCGTAGCCACTCCGGTTTTCTTTTATGCCGTCAGTGCTCATACCAAGGCCTTTATCGACCGGTGCCAGTCCTTGTGGGTGAAGAAATACTGGATTAATAAAGTGCCCTTCGGAAAAGGAGAAACCGGAAAACCGGGAGTGCTGATTTCGGTAGGCGCTACCAGAGGAAAAAAGCTTTTTGACGGTATTTTGCTTACAATGCGATACTTTTTCGATTGCCTTGATGCGAAACTCTGGGCCGCTCTGCTTTACAGAGGACTGGACGGTAAAGACGATATTCTAAATCATCCTGAATACCTTGATGAAGCCTACGCCAAGGGTCGGGAACTTGCAAGAGTTGTAAGAGAAGGCAAAGGTGCCGCTTAAAGACTTACTTGAAGCTGTGTTTTTAAAGTATCATCATACCGAATTTATCGGGAACGATCCGGTGGGATTTGCCCGTCGTTATTCGAACCTCCAGGATCGTGAGGTGGTGTCTCTGATTGCCGCCTTCATGGCCTTCGGAAGGGTTGAACAGATTCGTGCAAAGACGGAGGCGGTTTTACTGCTACTGGGAGAACGCCCCTTCAAACAACTTATCAGCGGAAGGTTCCTGCCGGAAAAGCTTGAAAACTTTCGGCATCGTTTTCTGGACGGTAGAACTCTTGCGGTCCTTTTAAACAACCTTGGATTGACGGTGAAGGAATGGGGCAGTATCGGCCTTTGTTTTCGGAACTGTTGGGAGAATTCAAAGGGAGATGTCCTTCGCGCCCTCGTGCTTTTCCGCCGGTACCTTGCCGGCTCTTTTGACGACTGGGGTATGGTTCTACCTGATCCGGAAAAGGGAAGTGCCTGTAAAAGATGGTTTCTTTTCCTGCGATGGATGGTCCGCCGGGATGAGATAGATCCTGGAGGGTGGGATTTCATACCGCCTTCCTCTCTTCTCGTGCCTCTGGACGTTCATCTTCATAAGGTAGCAATTAAACTTGGATTTACCGCAAGAAGGTCAGGGGACATTAGAACGGTTCTGGAGGTTACGGAAGCTCTCAGGGCTTATGACCCTGAAGACCCGGTCCGATACGATTTTTCTCTAACAAGATGGAGCATGGCAGGGTTTCCGCCCGTTTAAAAAGGGGGTTAATGAAATGACCGGATACGAATATCACAGGTATACCGCCTACTCCAGATGGAGGCTCGGCGGTAGAGGCGGAATCAGAGGCGGCCGACCCGAGCTTTTCAAAAAATACAGGGGATCGGAGATAAAAAAATTCCCGGAAAGCCTGCTAAAACCGGATAAGAAGTTGATGGAAGTTGTCCTCTGGCGGTTGCCAGGTAGTTCGTCCGCCCTTTTTGATGAAAACCTTCTCGGTTTGCTCTTTTTTCTATCCTACGGAATCAGACCTGACTCAGGGCTTAGGGGATACCCTTTCAGAACCGTTCCTTCGGCCGGGGCTCTGTATCCCTGTGAACTCTATTTTTGTCCGGACGGGATTGGACCATGGGAGGGAGGGTTTTATCACTACAGGGCGGATCTTCACGGTGCGGAGCGCATTGCAAAAGGAGGTGGATCGGGTTCGGGGCTTGATGTTAAGGTTTCGGTACTTCCCTATCGCTCTGCCTTCAAATACGGAGAAAGGGCTCTGAGATACGTGCTTCTTGATGCGGGTCATCTAATAGAGCAAATTCGTATGGCGGGTAGAATTGTCGGTCTTGAGGGACTGGCCTATTCCGGCTGCGAGGAGCCTTCGGTCTGGGAGAAGGCCGCCGGACTGAGTGCGGATCATGAAGTCTTCATAGGAGGAGTCCGATTTGGAGAACCGGACTGTGCCAATCTGATGCCTGTCATGCCGATTCCCGAAATGCAGAGATGCGGTGAGCTCGCATCGGGAGGGGATTGTGGCCCGGTTATACGGGAAGTGCTGGACGCAATCCGTCATGGGTGTTTCGTATTCGACGAGGAGCCGGAGATCGCAGGATATGAAGACGAAAGCCTTCCCGACATAAGTGCCTTCAATGCGATTATCGGCAGAAGATCTCACAGAAATTATACCGGAAAAACAATATCCTACGGCGTATTTGACCTTTTTGTAAGAGCCCTGGGAAGCCTTTCGGATTATTCCGGCTTTGTGGTCTATTTCGCATTAGCGGCGGTAGAGGGTTTCACGCCCGGTGTTTATCTGCTCAAAGCCGATGAGGCTGTGAAAAAGGGCTGTGAGGCTCTGGGAAGAATCCGATCAGCTTCGGTCATGACAGAACTGGCGCATGCCTGCCTCGGACAGGGGTGGATGGCTAACGGATCTTTCGCCGTTATAATTGCTTTGAGTTTTGAGGACGCCGAGAGGGCATACGGAGATCGGGGATATATGCATCTTATGATCAACGCAGGCAGGGTAGGCCAGAGGATATATCTTCTTTCCGAAGGTTTTGGGCTCGGGTGCTGTGGAGTAGGGGCTTTTTATGACGGTGATGTTTCTGATGTGGTGCCCATGGATGATGATACTTATCCTGTTTATGTTATACCCGTGGGATCAAGGAGTCGTTAACGAAAGTTTCGGGCAGAAAGGAGTCAGGCGGTGAAGAGAAGGTTTGAATACAGCATAACCCTTTATCCGGTAGAAATGTTCAGAGAATTCGCCTTTTTCTGCTCGGAGGACGGAAGCTGTGAGCTTCGTGAGGTACCCGATGATCAGGTTAAGCGCCTTAACGAGGCTTTAAACGAGATGGGCGCCCGGGGCTGGGAGCTTGTGGAACTGGTCTCGAGGCCTTCGGGCATGGTGGCAATCTGGAAGCGTGAAAAAGATTCGAGTGGGTGATGAGGTCCGGAGATGGCTCTTTCCAGAGAGTTTACGGTGTCCAACAGGCGGGGTATTCATGCCAGGGTAGCGGCGAAGATTGTGGAGGTTGTGGAAAAGTTCAGCTCCGATGTGACGCTCAGGAAAGGAGATCTTCAGGCGAACGCCAGAAGTATTCTGGACATACTTTCTCTTGCCTGCGGCTGTGGTACGAGGATTACGGTAGAAGCAAAAGGGCCCGACGAGGTCATGGTGATTGCCGCCCTGGAGGAACTCTTTAAGAAAAAATTCGGTGAAGTTTAGATCGGTATGACGAAACAGAAGGAGATAAGGCTCAGGGGGATAGGAGTATCTCAGGGTATTGCCATCGGCAAGGCCTTTGTCGTTGAAAAAGGTAGGGTTTCTATTCCTTACTATACCCTGTGGGACGAGGGGGTAATAGAGGAGGAATGCAGAAGATTTGAACGGGCCGTGAGGCAAGTGGAAGATGAATTTTTGCGCTTAAAGGACTCACTCCGGGAAGATTTGCGGGATTATGCATCGCTTCTTGAAGTCCATCGCATGATTCTCCGGGACCGGCTCATCTACGACGAAACAATTAGACTGATCCGGGAAAAAGGGCTCAACGCAATGTGGGCTCTTTCCGTTACCCTGGACAGAGTTCATCGAGTTTTTCAATCTGTCGATGATAGTTGCATACTTGACCGGCTTTCCGATGTGGGGGCTGTAGTTGATCGGGTGATGAGAAAGCTTTCGGGGGATAGAGACGACATTTTTTCCGGAATTTCCGAGCGATCGATACTGGTAACCCATGATCTATCCCCTGCCGACGCGATTCAATTGCCTCTGGAAAAGGTAATGGCCTTCGTGCTGGATATCGGAGGCCGTACCTCTCACACGGCTATCATGGCCAGATCCCTCGACATCCCCGCAGTGCTCGCAACCGAAAGGGCAACCCGGGAGATTCAAACGGGTGATCTCATAATCGTTGACGGAACCTCCGGCGATGTCATCATCAGGCCCGGCGAACACAAGATACGCCACTATGTTGAACTGCAGTTTCGGCTCGAGAACTACATCAGAGAAATTGCACGAAAAGCTTCGGCTCCCGCCATAACGGCAGACGGCTATCGAATCGGCGTGGATGCCAACATTGAGATGCTCGAGGATGTTGTCTTTGCAAAAGACAGCGGAGCCGAAGGCATAGGGCTCTTCAGATCGGAATTTGCTTTTATGAACAGAGAAAAATTCCCCACGGAGGAAGAGCTTTATCAGGATTATCGGCAGCTTGCAGAATTGATGGCCCCCCACGCAGTCACAATTAGAACTCTGGATGTGGGTTCCGAAAAGCTGAGTCCCTGGTTTTCCGTTCCAGACGAGCCCAACCCGGCTCTGGGGCTGCGCTCCGTTCGGCTCTGCATGAGATACCCTCAGGTCCTGAAGATGCAACTCCGGGCAATTCTGAGGGCCGGGGCAGGCTATGGGAATGTCCGGGTAATGTTTCCAATGGTCAGCGGCGTCGGTGAACTGAGAATACTCAAAAAAATGGTTCATGAAACGATGGCGGAACTGAGTCGTGAGGGCTTCGATTTTGATGATAAGATTAAAATCGGCATAATGATAGAGGTGCCTTCGGCAGTTGCTGTGGCCGATTTGCTGGCAGGAGAAGTGGACTTTTTCAGCATAGGTACTAACGACCTTATTCAGTACACTCTTGCCGTGGACCGACAGAACGAGTATGTAGCTTATCTTTACGAGTCTCTGCATCCGGGCTTGTTGAGAATGATAAAAAGCACGGTGGATGCCGCAAGAGAGGCGGGGATTCCCGTAAGTTTGTGTGGGGAGATGGCCGGTGAACCCTTTTATGTCCCCATTCTTCTGGGTCTTGGGCTTGACTGCCTTAGCATGAATCCTCAATCCATACCCCGTGTAAAAAATCTGATAAGGATGGCCCGGATGAGCGATTGCTACGCTTTTGTTGAGGAGATCTTGAAGAAAAAAACTGCCCGGGAAATAAATTCGAGGTTGCAGGAATTCGTTGCCAACCTGTTTCCCGACGAATATTACTTTTTCCGGAGCGGCTTCCCCGATGACGGTTTAAGGCTGACAACTTGAGGAGATGCTGAATGGCAAGAAAGAGCGGCGATATAAAGGTTGTGTGTCAGAACCGTAAAGCCCATCACGACTTTGATATATTGGAAACGATTGAAGCCGGGATGGTGCTTGAGGGTACCGAGGTCAAATCCCTTCGTGAAGGCAGGGCAAACCTCAAGGACAGTTATGCAAAAATCAAGAAAGGCGAAGCCTTCCTTTACGGAATGCACATAAGCCCCTATCCGCATGCATCTTACAACAATCACGATCCGGAAAGGGTCAGAAAGCTGTTGCTGCATAAAAGAGAAATTCTGAGACTGGGGTCCAGGACCAGAGAAAAGGGTTATTCACTGGTACCTCTGAAGGTTTACTTCAGAAAAGGTAAGGCCAAGGTGGAACTTGCCCTTGCAAAGGGTAAAAAAGCCTACGATAAGAGAGAGACCATAAAAAGAAAGGAAGAAACCCGACAGCTTGAAAGACTTAGAAAGAAATATCATATTCGCTAGCTCCTGTAGTTAAGTACATGCGGGAGGTGGTCCCATATGTCCGAGCGGATGGAGTGCATGTGCCTTGACTGCGGCATTTCTCATTACATTCCCGTTACGGATCTTACAATCGAGACCCATCCCGACTTTGACTATCCTGTAGTATCGAACATCTTTTGTACAAAGTGCGGGGGAATGATGTTCATAGTGGGTAAAGAAGGTGATCAACCCTTTTACGTTACCGAATATCCTGATAAAAATCGATAATAGAGATTATGGCACACAATGTACGACCTGGGGGAAGAAACCCATGCTCCGGACTGGGAGCCTTTAAGGGTAAAACCCGGCAAAACTTTGAATTTAACTACGGAATAAAAATTTTTCATTCTACCAAAAAGATCTTGACCGGAGGATTGCGTATCTGCTATGAGGTATTCGTTATTTGTAAGCCTGTTCTACCAGCAGGAAGCTCGATCCTGACTTTCTCTGGCTGCTAAGGTTCATCCGGGGCGCAAGAACTCTCCAACCTGAACAGAGCGGGATTTCTTAATGCATCCCACGATAGACGGTGATTTAATTTTTCGGCGAATGTTAGCTTCCTTGTGTTTTTTAATATTAAGTAAGTTTAACCTGATTAGTGTATCTTAACGGAGGGTTGTATGGACCACTTAAAGGAGTATTCGCAGACTGTGAACCAGCTTTTCAACGGAGTGAAGCTTTTCGAAAAAGACGAGCCCTTAAAAGGGATACGCGTTCTGGAAGTCTGTTATGTGGTGTTGGGTCCTGCCTGTTGCGACTATCTGGCGGAGTTCGGGGCTGAGGTCATCAAGTTCGAGGGGCAGCGTGGCGATCAGATGCGCTTTGTAACGCCTTATGCCGATTTCTGGAAGAACATGTCCCCGGGTATGGAAATCGAGAATCACAATAAGTACTGGGTGGGGATGCATCTGGGAAATCCGAAGGCCAAAGAGCTTTTTCTGGAAATGGTCAAAAAGGCCGATGTGGTGGTGGATAACCTTACCCCCGGAAGGATGGCAGCCTGGGGGCTGAGCTATAAAGATTTGAGCGCTATAAATCCCGGTATCATCCAGCTTCATGTTTCAGGATACGGGAGCTGGGGTCCCTGGACAGGAAGAACCTCTTACGATGCGGTCGCACAAAGCATGGGAGGGCTCTCCTGGATAACGGGATTTGCCGACCGTGGTCCCATAAAGTCAGGAGTCTGGATTGCCGACTGGACAACGGCACTTATGTGCGCCGTGGCAATAGTCATGGCTTTGAATTATCGTGAAAGAACCGGAAAGGGTCAATTCATCGACTACATGCAGGTCGAAAACGTTATAAGGCTGATGGACTGGACCTGGCTTTACACCTACATCACCGGGAAAGACAGACCTCGTTCGGGTAATCGGGATCTGGCTATCTGCCCGTCCGACCTTTTCGATTGTAAGGACGGCTGGGTAGCCCTCGCTGCCTTCGGCGAAGAGGAATTCAGAGGGCTTTGCAGGGCAATGGATCGAATGGATCTTTTCGAAAAGTACTCGGATCCGGTCCTCCGATTGCAGGAAGAGAATGCAGGGGTGATAATCAAGGCCATCGACGAATGGACCCGAACGAAAGAAGTCCGGGAGGTCGAAGAATTGGGACAAAAATACGGATTTGCCGCATCCCGGGTACTTACGGCAAAGGATGCATACCACAGCAGGCATTTCAGAGAAAGGCAGGCTATACAGGAATTTGACGATGCTCTTTACGGTCATATGGTAGAGCAGTGCTACCCGCCTCGCATGAGCGAAACACCGAGCAGACTTAAATGGTGTTGCCGTCCGCTGGGGTTTGACAATGCCTACGTTCTGAAAAAGATACTCGGCCTTCCTGACGAGAAAATAAAAGAACTTGAAAAGGAAGGCGTTATTTTCCGATGGAATCCCGATATTCCGTCCCATTGTCCCCCCCCAGACTGGGACGGAGTAAGCGGTCTTAAACTGGCCTGATGATATCCAAACTAAAACAGGACAAATCGGAGGATGAACATGACCGATATAAAAAAGGATCAGTTGAATGTACAGTTCGAAGGTGAAGACCTGGATCAGGAATCAGATCTGGAGAAACGCATTGTAGGGCTGGGTGTTCATCCGGAGTATGCCAGGTGGGTCTATGAGAATACCAATCCGGCCGATATATTCAGGAAGCCCGAAGCATTAGACGATATGCTGGTCATTGATGCCAGTTATGGGAACTTTGCAGGGCTTTTTGCCTCATCACTGCTTGCCGAGATGGGTGCTGAGGTTATCAGGGTTGAGCCTCCCGGTGGAGACATAGCAAGAAAGATGTCTCCTTACGGGATGATGATAAAGGATACCGGCCTTCCTTATCTGGTGGAAGGCGGCAGGAATAAATTCCACGTTACCTGCAATTTGCAGACTGAAGAAGGAAGAGGGCTCTTTAAAAAGCTCGTGCGAAAGGCCGATGTTTTGATCGAGACCTTTAAACCCGGTTATCTCGCATCTATGGGCCTGGGTTATGAAAATTTGAAAAGCGAAAATCCGGGCCTGATCTACTGTGCCATTCACAGTTACGGACACTTTGGTGAGGATGCGGAGCTCTACGGTAACCAGCCCGACTACGACATCATTGCGCAGGCCCGGGGCGTGATAATGTCCGTAACCGGGGAACCCGAACTGGATCCCGAGGTTCCTCAGGAATATAAACGCCCCCTGAAACACGGAAACTGGATGGGATGGTATGTTGGTGGAGCCTGGGCGGCCTACGGAATAGGACTGGCTATGTTCTATAAAAGGAAAACCGGTAAAGGCCAGTTCATAGATTGCTCTCCTCCGGAAGGGCTTCTTTCGATATCCAATTACCTGATCCAGTACTATCACATGTCCGGGAACGAGATGCCCAGGGCCGGAAATTACGATTATGCAGTATTCCCTTACACGTATGTGAAATGCAAGGACGGGTACACATTCATTTCAGGCTTTACGGATCCCAACTGGGCGGCACTTTGTGAGATAATGGATCGGCCGGATCTGCAACAAAGATTTCCAACCATAAAAGAACGGCTCACACCCGAAAACCAGCCCGTAATACAACATGAAATAGAAAAGTTTACGGAAAACTACACTTCCGACGAACTGCTCGAAATGATAACCGCTTACAGCAGAAAACCCGACAAGAAGGGGACGGTTGTTACGGGGAGGCTTGAAACCCCGAGAGACGTTCTGGAACGAGATCACTGGAAAGATCGCATGACCTTTGTAATTATCGATGATCCTCACTACGGAAGGCTTCTTGTCCAGAACTCATCTTTTAAGGCCATGACACTTACCCCGGGCAGGATCAAGTGGATTTGCCGACCCGTCGGCGCCGACAACGAATATATCTACCAGAAATATCTGGGTATCGGTAAATCAACCCTGAAAAATCTGGCAGAACAGGGTGTTCTGTGATTTGATTCCGGCAGGGCGGGCTTAAAAGCCCGCCCTCCGCCGGGTTTAGCGATCTTTCTGTCCTTTTGTTTTGACCTTTTCCATGAATTTGTCTCTGGGAACTATTACCCTTTCATGGCGGCCCTCGCCTATGAGATCTAATTCATCGTGAGCCGTCACTTTGAAGGTCAGCTTTCGACCGTCAACGGCTTCCAGGATGGCTTCGGCCTTTACCTTCATCCCGGGTGGAGTTGCCGCCCTGTGGTGGACTTCTATGTAAGTGCCCACAGAGGTCTGTCCTTCCGGGAGATGATCTCGAACACAGGCAACGGCCGCCTCTTCCATAAGAGCTATCATAGCAGGGGTTGCGTACACTTCTACATCGCCGCTTTTCATCGAAATGGCCGTCAAAGGTGCTACAACCTCGGCTTCTGCCGTACCCTTTAATCCGGGCTGAAGACTTTTTTCCATCGCGGTACCCTCCCCGATAAACATTAACAAGGCACTGCCGGTCGGCCCAATCTTCATGTTTCACAGTATGCTTTAACATACCGGGAGAATCAAATTTTTCGTTGCATCCTTAAACGATTTTCGTAAAAGAAGTAACATAAGGTTTTGCCGGGTTTCTGAACTAAATGTCGAAGCATATTGGGCTTTAATGCCCACTTGGAGAAGGGAGACGGAGATGAAGATCGGGGTAATGGGCACAGGAGGTGTGGGTGGCTATTTCGGTGTTTTTCTTGCCATGGCCGGGCATGACATCCATTTTGTAGCAAGAGGCAAGCATCTTCAGGCAATTGAAGACGAAGGCCTACGCCTCATCTCGAACGAACAAACCTACAGGGTAAATGTGCACGCCACATCAGAGCCCCACGAGATCGGTCCGGTTGATCTCCTGCTGTTCTGTGTCAAGTCCTATGATACCGAAGGGGCCGCAAGGCTGATAGAGCCTATGGTCGAATCCGAGACAACGATCCTCACCCTCCAGAACGGAATAGACAACGTCGATAAACTGGCACGGCTGTACGATATCCGGCAGCTAATGGCCGGCACGGCCTACATCGAATCTACTGTGACTTCTCCGGGGGTAATAGTACATAAAGGTCCTCCGGGCCGGATTGTTTTCGGTGAACTCGACGGATCCATTACCGAAAGGGCCAGGACGATCGAAAAGACCTTTCAGGACGCTCAGATAGATGTTCGGTTGACCGACAGGATCCAGCAGGTTCTTTGGGAAAAATTCCTTTTTATATGCGGAGTTCACGGTGTTGGGACCATATCGAGGTCTTCCATAGGCCAGGTTCTGGCCTGCCCTGAGACCAGAAAACTGCTGGTAGGAGTAATGCGGGAGGTCGAAGAGGTTGCCAGAAAGAGAGATATTTCCTTACCCGATGACATTGTCGACAGATCAATGCAACTTGCCGAATCCTACGACCCGAGGTTCAGGCCTTCCATGCTGAGGGATCTTGAGTGGAGAAGGCCGATAGAGATTGAAGCACTGAACGGGCTTGTTGTGAAAATGGGTAAAGAGGTTGGGGTTGAAACGCCGTTAAACTTTGCAATTTATGCGGCCCTTAAACTGGAGCACAAAAAGATTGTTGATCCTTACTGGGCTGCGGTAGTTGAGAAAACAATGTAATATGATAAATTTCATATTGTCGGAACCGTACTGATGAAATGCCGTATCTGTTTCAAAGCGGGATTATGAAAGACTACTACAAGATCCTGAATGTTCCAGAAGATGCGTCTCCTGAAACTATCCACGACGCCTATAGAAAGGCGGCCAAGATGTACCATCCCGACGTGGCCGAAACGGGAAATCACGAGAAGTTTCTGGAGATAAGGGAGGCCTACGAGGTGTTAAGCGATCCCGAGCGGCGACGTCGGTATGACATCATGAGGGGGTCAACGGTCGTTGGCGGCAGATCGACCCGGTCAGGGGTTCGTCCCCCCGTTGGATATCCTGTCATCCGTGCAGAGCTTATCCTTACGCCCCGTGAGGCTTATTACGGCGGGCTTTTTACCGTTGATGTTCCCTTTGCTACTGCATGTCCGTGGTGCGGTGGCGGTATGTGGCATTCCTGGTTTTGTGACCTCTGTGGCGGATCGGGTAGTATTGTGGATGTTTTTCCTGTTGACGTGAAAGTTCCGCCCAGGGTCTTGCCCGGAACTGTGATACTCAAAGACCTGGAAATTCCGGGGACGGGACGAATACGAATGGAATTTTTCTGCAGAATACGATGGGCCAGATCTCCATGGCGAAGATGTGTTTTTTAAATGCTGAAGTTCTGATTGTTTGAATCCGGTGATGAAAGCGGGGGTAGGCGATGAATGTTGTGATAATGGCAGGTGGTTCCGGTACCAGGTTCTGGCCTCTCAGCCGGGAGAAACGGCCCAAGCAATTCCTGGATATTATAGGGGACAGGCCCATGATCTTTCAGACCTATGAACGGATCAGGCCTCTCGCTTCCGATAAAGATATTTACGTCGTTGTAGGGCAAAATCACGAGGAAGAAACGAGAAAGATTTTTTCATCCACAGGAGTTAGCATCGTAGTAGAGCCTTTTGGCAGGAATACTGCTCCCTGTATCGGTCTTGCAGCTCTGATTATAAGCTCTCATGACCAGGACGAACCTGTGGTCATATTACCTGCCGACCACTACATAGTGAAACCCGATGTATTCAGGCAGGATATACTGAAAGCCCTGAAAGTGGCCTCTGAGGAAGACTGCATCGTTACGCTGGGAATTCTTCCTACAAGACCTGAAACCGGTTACGGCTACATAGAACGGGAAGAAAGGGATCTGGGAGTTCCGGGTCTCTATCGGGTAAAGATGTTCGTGGAAAAACCGGACATTGAAACGGCAAAACGCTACCTTGAATCAGGACGATTTTTCTGGAATGCCGGGATATTTATCGCGAAGCCTTCTGTTTTGTTGAAAGAATTCGAAAAATATATGCCCTCTTTCTACCGGGGGCTTCTCGAGCTTAAAGCTCACATCGGTAAGCCGTCGTTTGACCGTGTTCTTCGTCGTGTTTACGAAGATGTAGAAAATATATCTTTTGATTACGCCATCATGGAAAAAACCGACAGGCCCGTTTATGTGGTGGCTTCGGATTGCGGCTGGAGTGATGTTGGCTCCTGGTACAGCCTGTATGAATTGCGTGCGGTTGATGAGGCCTCGAAAGAGGGGAATGTGGTTGACGGAGATGGGGCTTTTTTCCATTCCCGCCGTTGCTTCGTTATGAACAGATCGGGCCGATGGATTGCCCTGCTCGGGCTGGAAGGTGTTCTGGTTGTTGATACCCCCGATGCCCTGCTCGTTGCCCGGCTGGAGGATCATCAGAAGGTTAGAGAGATTACAGACTTTCTTAAACGCGAAGGAATGGATCATTTAAGGTAGCCATGGAGTGGAAGTTCTGCCCTTTATGTGGCAGGGAACTGGAAGACTGCGGCGATGAGGGGCGTCTCAGGCAGTGCTGTCCGGGGTGTGACAGGGTTTTTTATCGAAACCCTACCGTGGGCGTTGCTGTTATAGTAATGAAGGATTCAAAAATCCTTCTTGTAAAAAGAAAAGGGTCTTATGAAAACTCCTGGTGTATTCCCTGTGGTCATGTGGAATGGGGAGAAGACATTCGTGACGCCGCCCGCAGGGAGCTTCTGGAGGAAACGGGTATCGAGGTAGAGCTCGGGCCTGTATTTGATGTGCACTCCAATTTCCACGACCCGGAGAACCTTACGGTGGGGATATGGTTCTGGGGAGTCCCTGTTGGCGGTGAACTCAGAGCCGGAACGGATGCCAAAGACGTGGGTTTTTTCGATCTCGGCGATCTCCCGGAACCGATGGCTTTCCCCACGGATCTGATTATCTGCGAAAAGCTTAGAAGGCTTACCGGGAAGCCTGAGCTGGAGGACTGTTTGAAGGTATTTTCGGAATAGCGGGAGGTTTAACAGGGTGGAAACATGGCTTGTTACCGGCGGTGCCGGTTTTATAGGTTCTAACTTTATTCACTATGTCCGTGAGTGTTATCCTCAGGTGAGGCTCGTCAATCTGGATAAGCTTACCTATGCCGGGCATCTGGAATCCATCGAACCGTTTCTTGACGATCCAATGCATATCTTCGTACAGGGTGATATAGGCAATTACGAGTTAGTTTTGTACTTACTTAAAACGTATAGAGTAAGCAGGGTTGTCAACTTCGCTGCTGAATCTCATGTAGATCGTAGCATTGAAGGGCCCGCTGCCTTTGTTCAAACAAATGTGGTGGGTACCTTTTTCCTCCTGGAAGCCTGCCGGGCTTACTGGAACGAACTTGATGGCGACGAAAAACGAAACTTCCGGTTTCTGCATGTTTCCACAGACGAAGTGTACGGCTCTCTTGGGGACGAAGGGTTTTTTACGGAGGCAACGCCTTATGCCCCGAACAGCCCTTATGCGGCTTCCAAAGCCGCTTCGGATCATTTCGTACGCGCTTATGTGAAGACTTACGGCCTGCCTGCCCTGCTGACGAACTGCTCCAATAACTATGGGCCTTATCAATACCCCGAGAAGCTGATACCTTTGATAATCCTGAATGCCGTGGAGGGACGGGAACTTCCGGTTTACGGGGACGGCCTTCATGTCAGAGACTGGCTGTACGTTAGAGACCATTGCGAAGCTCTGTGTGTGGTTCTGCAGGAGGGCAAAGTTGGTGAGCATTACAACATAGGAGGTGAAAGCGAGCGGACCAATATCGATGTGGTCGGTACCATCTGTGATATTCTGGGGGAAATTCTGCCCCCTGCCGAAAACGAATTCATTGTAAAAAGCGGGCGTTCCCTGAGTTCTTACAGGGAGCTTATTACTTTTGTGGAGGATCGCCCGGGTCACGACAGGCGCTATGCCATGGATATTTCCAAGATAAAGAACGAGCTGGGATGGAGGCCAAGAGAGTCCTTTGATTCAGGAATCAGGAAGACGGTAAAATGGTATCTTGAAAACATGGAATGGTGTAATCGGGTGACTCAAGGGTTATACGACAGAAGAAGGCTGGGTCTTATAAAAAAAGGCTAAAAGGATCTTGGGGTATGAAAGCCTTGATTTTGTCCGGAGGAGCCGGGACTCGTTTGAGGCCCTTGACTTACACAGGTGCCAAGCAACTCGTGCCCGTGGCCAATAAGCCTATACTTTTTTACGTGATCGAGAACATAGTGCATGCGGGGATACGAGATATAGGGATCATCATAGCCCCGGAAACCGGGCAGGAGGTCAGAGATAAGGTTGGTTCCGGCGAACGCTGGGGGGTTAACATCACATACTTTGTTCAGGAAAAGCCTCTCGGGCTGGCTCATGCCGTTCTGGTGGCGAAGGATTTTCTCAGGGACGGCCCTTTCCTCATGTACCTTGGGGACAATCTCATCGGTTCCAGGGTGGATCGAGAAGTACGGGAATTTGCCGAAGATGAGACTCTGGCGGCTTCAATATTTTTGAAGCCCGTTGCAAACCCAAAGGCCTTCGGTGTGGCCGTAGTTGACGACGGAGGCCGTGTGGTTGACCTCGTGGAAAAACCAGAACATCCTCCTTCAAATCTTGCTTTGGTGGGGATTTACCTCTTCAGACCCCTAATTTTCGAAGCCATTTCAAATATCTCGCCGTCCCGTAGGGGTGAGCTGGAAATAACGGATGCAATATCATGGCTCATTAAGAATGGATATAAAGTTCAGAGCCACATGGTAGAATCATGGTGGCTCGATACCGGGAAAAAGGACGATCTTTTACTGGCCAACGATACCGTAATGGATGAGTGGCTTAAGACGGACATACGGGGATATGTAGATCCGGATAGTGTGGTTACAGGAAGGGTTGTAATTGAAGAAGGGGCCAGGGTAGAGCAGTCAACAATTCGAGGGCCTGCAATAATCGGTTCGGGTGCCCATCTCATTAAAGCCAACGTCGGCCCCTTTACTGCCATAGGTTCTGGCGTAAGGATAGTTCGCTCAACGGTGGAACATTGTGTAATAATGGATAACTGTGTTATTGAGGACATACCCAGGCTGGAACATTCCGTTCTGGGGCGAAGGGTGAGGGTTAAGCCCACCGTAAGGAATCAGGAATGTTTGAGTCTTATGGTCGGTGATGATTGCGTTGTAGAAATCGCTACATGAACTGATGTCAGCGTAGAGGAGGCTTGAAATGATCGGCCAGTTCTTTGCCGTAGAATTGAAACGAAGTGTGGCGAGTATGCTTCCCTGGGATATTCCCTGGTACGATCCCAGCCATGTTGTTTTCTTTACGGCTCTCTATTCGGTACTCGGTGTCCTGGCCATAGGGTTGCTGTGGGCGTTGATAGCCACCATAAAGCGGCTGAAAAAGGATGAGTCGCATCACTAGCAGGAGGCGATCTGATGGATCCTAAAGCCTTCAGGGAATATGACATACGGGGCATAGTGGGAAAAGAAATTACCGAAGACGATGTCGTGATCCTTGGCAAAGCCTACGGGACCTATATGGCTGAACAGGGTAAGAAGCTGATAGTTGTAGGAAGAGACTGCAGGCTCAGTTCCGATCGTTTTCGTGACCGGCTTCTGGAAGGGCTTACTGCAACCGGTATGGATGTGGTGGACATAGGGGTGTGTCCCACACCGGTCTTTTATTTTGCAATCCGTCATCTTAATCGAGAAGGCGGGATAATGATTACGGCAAGTCACAACCCACCTGAATACAACGGTTTCAAGGTCTGTAACGGTTACGATACCATATCCGGCCCGGAGATACAGAAGTTAAGGGTTATAATGGAAGGTGGAAATTTCGCTTCCGGTAAAGGAAGTGTTTCGTCTTTCGATGCCGTAACCCCTTACATTGATTTTATTGTTAACAATATTGAAATTGAAAGGCCTCTCAGGGTGGGGCTTGATGCAGGAAATGCCACAGGAGGCCCTGTGGCGCTTCCGCTCATGAGAAAACTGGGCTGTGAGGTTTATCCTCTTTATTGTGAAATGGACGGAACCTTTCCCAATCACGAGCCCGACCCGACGGTTTTGGAAAACCTCCGGGACCTCATAGACCTGGTTCGCAGAGAGAAACTGGACGTCGGAATCGCCTATGATGGAGATTGCGACAGAGTGGGGGTAGTGGACCACAATGGGGATGTGGTTTACGGCGACAAGTTGATGATCATCTTTGCCCGGGAGATTCTTGCCCGGAAGCCGGGAGCAACTTTTATTTCGGAGGTCAAATGCTCTAAGACCCTTTATGAAGACATTGAAAAAAGGGGTGGCCGCGCCATCATGTGGCGCACGGGACACTCACTGATAAAGGCAAAGATGAAGGAGGTGAATGCAGAACTGGCCGGGGAAATGAGCGGTCACATGTTCTTTAAAGACCGATATTTCGGCTTTGACGACGGTATTTACGCTTCCTGCCGCCTTCTTGAAATTCTCTCAAAGACGGGCAAAACCATACCGGAGCTTCTTGAAGGGGTACCGAAGACTTACACTACGCCGGAAATAAGAGTTGACTGCCCTGACGAGGTTAAGTTTCGGGTCGTTGACAGGGCCAAGGAGATTTTTCTCTCCAGGGGTTACGAAGTAATCGACGTTGATGGGGCTCGAATTGTCTTTCCCGACGGATGGGGGCTGGTGCGGGCTTCAAACACCCAGCCTGTTCTTGTTTTAAGGTATGAAGCGGATACACCGGAAAGGCTTGAAGAGATAAAGAACCTCGTTGAATCAACTATAGAAGAAGCGAAAAAGCTTACCACATGAACTCAGATGCCTGATGATCAGAATCCTTGTTAGTGCGTGCCTTCTGGGTCATAGAGTAAGATACGACGGACGGCACGCACTTAATCTTTTTGTCCGTGACACCATCGGCAGACATTTTCACCTGGTCCCCCTATGCCCCGAGGCCGAATGTGGAATGGGTATTCCCAGAGAGCCCCTATCTCTTCGCTTTGACGGAGCCGAATTTCGTATTGTTAGCCTGAATACCAACCGGGATCTGGTCAGGCCCTTCAAAGAATGGGCGCTTAAAAGGATTGAAGAACTTTCCCGTGATGGGCTTCATGGGGCAATCTTCAAATCGGGTTCACCTTCCTGTGCCGTAAGAGACGCTACGGTTTTTTATGATAAGGGTCGTAAGAGGAAAGGTCCGGGTCTATTTGTCCGCCTGTTAAAGGAACAACTTCCATCTTTGCCTGCTGAGGACGACGTAAGTATTGTGAGACCCGAAAGGTTGGAAAACTTTATTTTAAAGGCTTTTATTTTCGAGAAGTGGTGCAATCTATTGGTCCAGAACGGTTCTCTTGATTCTGTAAAGAACTTTCACAATAGTTACAGGCTTGTTGTGGGCTCTTTCAGCCGTGTTGCTATGAGCAGGCTGGAAGAAATATTGGAGAGTGACCCGTCAGAAGCAACCGCCGAATACGGACGGGTCCTGCAGGAAGCGCTGGAACGGAAGGTTACACGAACCAGATCTGTTAGAGTGGTTACCCATATATTCAAAGCCATAAAAGACGAAATATCCGATGACGAAAAGAAGATGGTGCACTACATTATTGAAGCCCTCAGAAACGGAGAAATTCCTCAGTATGCACTACCGGTTTTTTTGAAATATTTTGCGGGAAAGTGCAAACACTTCCCTCCCGAGGGCCTTGGCTATATGGAGGCTCTTGAACTGGTTAGCGAAGTTTTTAATTACTCTTAAGGTAAATGGTTCATTCTACGTGAATATCTTGCCATTCCATACCTTCGGGAAGATTGACGTATTTTTTCACTTCCCCGGCATCCATCGTCCACTGGTAAGCTTTCCTGTTGCTCAAAGAGAAAATCAACGGGCTTCTTATGTGAAATCTGATGATATTTTTTTCTCTGTCAAAAGAAATCAGAGTCATTACTACGGCATCTTCCTGATTTTCAGCTTCTAAAGGTTCCAGCTTTTCGGCCGGGATGTTGTATTGAATTCCGATAATTTCCGGCGGGCAGACCACGAAGGCAAGAGAGGGCTCGTCTACTGCCTGAAGCCATCGAAACGGAGTATCCTTGTGGTCGATTAAAACGTATCTTTTAACGTTTTCGAAACCCGGGATGCCCCATGGAAAAGTTATCACTCTGTCATCGGCAACCTCAATGATTCCGAATCTCGTTGTTTCGATCTTCATTTTTTCGTCTCCGTTGTGTTCGATGGTTCCTGATCTTTTACACTTCCTTTCCCGATAAGCGGGGCAAGTCGCAAAAGGTCCGCATTGTCGACAAGGGCGGCCCTCCTGTTTTCTTCCTTTATCTTCTCGTAAAGCTCCTGCCGGTAGATGGGAATCGACCTGGGGCTACGAATTGCAAGCTTTACGCGGCCCGAACCGATTTCCGTGACGACTATTTCAATATCTTCACCGATAAGTATGGATTGCCCGACTTTTCTGCTGAGCACCAGGGTTCCCATCAATGCCTGCCCTGCCTAGGCTGAAAGAAACTCTCTCAACGCTCTGAACTGATCTCCGAACTCCGCAAGCATCTCTTCGGACATACGGGTTGTTATTTTGAGCTCCTGGAAAACCTGGTCGCGATGAGGCTGAATCATGCCGTCGACACCGCAACCGATGCCCATTGCCGCGACCATAATGTTTGCGACATGGACTATCTTGGTTATTTCCTGATATTTTGGAGCGACCTTCAGGGGCTCGTGATGGTATCTTATGGCGGCAACTACAGGCTCCGGAAAGTTCCACTTTTTGGCTATTATACCGCCGAGTTGCTGGTGATCTATTCCGAGAACCTCCCTTTCGGCATCCAAAAAATGTAAGCTTTTGTTCTTTACCAGAGATATGATCTTCTCAAAGTCGTCTTTTACGTAAAAGTGCAGCACCGTTTTGCCGATGTCATGCAGCAGGCCTGCGGTATAAAGTGTGAGGATATTCTTGCGGTTTAGACGCTCTGAAACTATTGTGGTCATTATGGCAACACCGACGGCATGCTCCCACAACTCTCCCTCTCTGAGGTCGTAGCCCTCCATTCGTCCCTGGTAATATCGAGCCGCACAGGCAGCCATAACGACCTGTATGAGTTGCTTCTGTCCCAGAGCGACAATGGCATCGCGCAATGAACCCACGGAATGACGTCGAGCATAATAGGGTGAACGGCTTATGGCAATAACCCTGGCCGCTATGGCGGGATCGTATTGAATGACTTCCTCTATTTGTCTTACCGGGGCCATGCGCTGCAAAAGAGGCATAACCTTCTGAACTATGTCCGGAAAAGGAGGGAGTTGGTCGGCATGTGCTATTATCTGCTTTACCAGATCGCTCATTTTTCTTCCTCGCATTCGTTGTTCCGACATAAATTCTTATCAGAGTAACCGATTCGGGACAACAATTTACCTCTCTGAAATGAAACTGTTTTCCCCAAAATATGCAACCGTTACCCACGGCTTTATAACGGCAATGGTTGTTTTTCTCAGATTCCGTATTAAAATGCTATACGCGTATCACCATACGCTTCGTCGAGAAAGAAAAATGGATAACGACAACCTGGAAAAGTACTTTCGAGTCTTGGGTTTACCTGCAAACGCCTCCCTGGATCAGGTTAAAAAAGCCTATCGCAAGCTTGCCGTGAAGTATCATCCCGATAGGCTTGGCCCGAACGCTGAGGAAAGTGAAGTAAAAAAAGCCCAAGAACGCTTTTACTCCGTTGCAGAAGCCTACTCGATACTTTGCGAACATTTGCGAATACGCGAACGTATCAAATATCACAACGCAAACGCTGCACAGGCGACCGAAGAGGCAGAAGCCGGTCAGAAAATACATACGACAAGTTCATACACCGGTCAAAGGAAAATTCCGGTTTCGAAGTATCGCTTCCTGGCCGCAGCACTCGCCGTGACGGCGGTTCTGGGCCTTCTCATGATGATGCTTCTTCTGGAAAAAGACCAGGTGGTGATATTCGAGAAAAATGCACCGGTTAAGACGCTAATGCAAAAACAGCCGAAACCGGCTGACGCGGAAGATCGGGAAAAATACATTCCCGATCACCCCGGGAGGCTTTCTTTACCGGTTGGTGATTATTTCTCTTTGTTTTCCACAGAGGAAGATGTTCTCAGGATCCAGGGGGTTCCTCAGAGAATATCCGGAAACACATGGTTTTATGGCTTATCAACGGTTACATTTCGCAACGGGCGGGTAGTGGGTTACGATAACTTCGACGGAACCCTTAAGGTGAGGCTTTTGCCTTCGGCGTTACCTCAGGAGGTTCCGACCCGGTTTACCCTGGGCTCAACCGCTTCCGATGTTCTCATGGTGCAGGGAACCCCCACGAGAGTGGCCGGAAACGTCTGGTACTATGGCCTGGATCGGGTAATATTCCGTGACGGCCGTGTAGTAGGGTACGATAACATGACAGGACGCCTTAAAGTGGAACTCTTTCCTAGAAATATTATAAGGGCGCCTAAAAAATACTTTTCCATCGGCTCCTCTGCCGATCATGTTCTTGCCGTTCAGGGTACGCCTACAAGGGTGGAGGGCAACAGGTGGTATTATGGGCTGTCTGAGGTCGTTTTTCGCGATGGAAAGGTAGCATGGGCAAACAATGTCTCGAATAATCTCAAATTCGTTGCCCTGAAAAAAAACCGGGGGCAGGGTCCATGATTTTGCCAGAAAGGGTTGTCCTGGAGGACCAGTCTCTTAGAGACGGCTTGCAGCGGGAGCAACGCATTCTGTCTGTTGAGGAAAAGGTTGAAATGGTTCGCAGATTGCTCCAAGCAGGAATCAGGCGTATACAGGTTACCGCTTTTGTAAATCCCGCGAAAGTTCCTCAGATGGCCGACGCCGAAGAATTATGTGCCCGCCTTGAGCCTTTCAGCTCCTGTGCGGAGATTTCTGCGCTGGTCCTTAATAAAAAAGGCCTTGAACGGGCGCTCAGGGCGGGGTGTAGAAAAGTCGAGATATCTGTTTCCGCAAGCGAAACTCATAGCGTTAGAAACACGGGCATGAGGCTCGGGGAAGCCCTGAAAGAACTTGAAGATATGATCAGGGAGGCTAAAAGAGAAGGGCTTGCCGTAAGGGCCGGGGTTCAGTGTGCCTTCGGCTGCAGGATGGAAGGTATGGTGCCACCGTCACGGGTCATGGAAATAGTGTCCCGGGAACTGGACCTCGGAGCGGACGAGATTGCCCTTGCCGATACTACCGGGATGGCTGATCCCCTTGCGATCTTCGAAATAAGCCGCTCTGTTATCGAGCTTGCGGGAAACTCCGGGAGTCCTCCGATCTTTCTTCACCTCCACGATACGGAAGGCAAAGGGCTCGCCAATGTGCTGGCCGCCCTGCAGGCCGGAGTAACCGGATTCGATGCTACCGTTGGGGGGCTTGGAGGCTGCCCATTTGTTCCGGGTGCAGCGGGAAACATTCCCATGGAGGAACTCATCCTGATGCTCAATCAGATGAGGATCGAAACCGGAGTGGACCTTGGAAAAGTGATGGATCTCGGGCGTTACCTATCTTCACTTCTTGGCAAAGAACTGAGTTCAAGGCTCTATCGCCTGAACTGCGTGGAAAAATGATTTATCAGTTCAATAACGCGATCTGCAAGCCCGGTAGGATCACTATCATCTGTGTCAATTACTGCATGGGCAACGGAGCGATAAAAGGGCTCCCGGCGTTTTAAAACCGTTTCAACCTCCTCGGTGATGCCCATACCGGTGAGCGACGGCCGATTGTTTGTGGACGAAGAATCGTTAACAAGCCTGCGGGAGATCTCCCGGGGCTGTGCCCTGAGCCAGAAAACGAAAAAGGCGTTGCGGAGGAGTGTTCTGTTTTTCGGATCTTCAACAATGCCCCCGCCGGTGGCCACAACCAGGTTTCTTTTTTGAGAAAGCTCCTGCAGTAATGCCGATTCCTGTTTTCTAAAGGAATCCCAGCCGTGTTTTGAAACCCAGGATGAGATGGACATACCGAATCGTCCGGTAAGCATCTCATCCATGTCCACGAATGACCAGTTTATACGCCGGGCGACTAAAGCCCCCAGAGTCGTTTTTCCCGTGGCCCTGTAACCGACGAGAGCTATTCTCACAACTTCGCGCACTTCAAAGACCTCCGGGCCCGTTTTTCCGTGTACCTCCTTGGCTCTTGACAACTTTAGGTGTAAAAGAATAAGGTTTCAACGGTTTTTTCGGCTATATTGTGGTGCGAGAGTGGCGGAACAGGTAGACGCCCTGGACTTAGGATCCAGTCCCGCTAAAGCGGGGTGGGGGTTCGAGTCCCCCCTCTCGCACCATAGTTGTTTGGCCGTATTCTGACTTACGAAATGGCAAAAATTCAGTGAGGGAAGGATTCGGCGTGGCGATGAAGGTATCCGTAAGCGATGTAAATCCGACTCAGAAAAGAATCACGGTAGAACTTCCGGCGGAAGAAGTTCAGCCCGAACTTGACGCTCAATACAGGCTTTACGCCGGTAAGGTACGCATCAGGGGATTTCGCCCGGGCAGAGTTCCACGGAACGTGCTGAAGGCTTTTTACGGTAAGTTTATTGAAGAAGAAGTTGCAAAGAAGTTCATCGACAGGACTTTTCCCGACGCTCTAAAACAGGAAGACATTAAGCCTCTGGCCGAAGCAGACCTGGAGGATTTTGCCTTTCTCGAAGATGGCGGTTTCAGGTATGCGGCCATCGTTGAAGTTGCTCCTGTTTTTGAAGCCTCAGGCTACAGGGGAATGGAGTTGAAAAAACCGGCTTACGGGCCTGTTACCGATGATGATGTCGAAAAGGCTATAGCAGAGTTACAGGAGCAGAAAATAAGCCTGGAACCGGTGGAGCAGGATGTTGTTGAAAAAGGGCTGGTTGTCACCTGCGATGTGACACCCTACGTTGACGGAAATGTGCAGTCCCAGTGGGTAGGCGAAGATCTGCTCATCGATACTGAGGAGGACCCTGGTCTTTATCATCCTGATTTTGCGAAAAACCTGCTGGGATCACGAGTTGGTGAAACCGTGGAGTTTGAACTGGAGTATGCCCATTCGGATCAGGCGCCGACCGAATCGTGGGTGGGTAAAAAGGTCAAATTTTACGTGGATATAAAGCGGGTTTCACGGAAGATTGTACCGGAGGTTAACGACGACTTTGCAAAAGAGTTCGGCTGTGAAAACCTGGAAGAACTGAGGACAAAAGTTAAAGAAAGGCTTGAACAGAGTCAGCGGGAGGAGATGACCCGGTTAATTCGCGAACAGATCGATAAAAAACTCCTTGAAATGCACGACATACCCGTTCCTGAGAAGGTTGTTCAGAATCAGACGGAATCGAAGATCAGGGACCTCGAAGTTCAGTATTTGAGGCAGGGAATACAGCTGGATGAAGATGCCTTTCGAACTCCTGAAATCAGACGCATGCTTCAACCGAGCGCCGAAACATCCGTCAAATTGGGCATAATATTAGACAGGATAGCTGAACAGGAAGGGATTGAACTATCTCCGGAAGAAGAGGAAGAGATCTACAACGGCATCGCTCAGGTACTGAAAAAGGATGTTAATGAAGTGCGGGAACAGATGGCTGGAACCAGCCTTGTTGAAAGAATGAAAACCAATAAAATCCGGGAAAAGGTTTACAGGTTTATAGAGGAGAATGCGGTAATAAACGAGGTAGATCCGGAAGAGTTTTTCGGGCAGGATGAGGAAGACAAGGGTAATCAGGAAGAAGGAGAAAGCGAGGGAAAGGAATAGGCTATGGCGGGTTTAATACCTATTGTAATTGAGCAGAGTAGCCGGGGTGAGCGAGCTTTCGACATCTATTCGCGCCTTTTGAGGGATCGAATTATTTTTCTGGGAACGCCCATTACCGATGAAGTTGCTAACTTGATCATTGCTCAGATGCTGTTTCTTGAATCCGAAGACCCTGACAAGGACATTCATTTTTACATAAATTCACCGGGTGGGCTGGTTACGGCAGGGTTGGCCATATACGATACCATGCAATATATTAAACCGGACGTTTCTACTCTCTGCATGGGTCAGGCCGCCAGCATGGCTGCCGTTCTGCTCGCCGCAGGTGTCAAGGGAAAGCGATACGCGTTACCGCACTCGAGGATACTTTTGCATCAGCCCATGGGAGGGTTTCAGGGCCAGGCAACGGATGTCGAAATCCAGGCCAAGGAAATCCTGAGGCTAAGGGAAGAGCTTAATCGTATTTTGACCCTGCACACAGGTAAGCCTCTTGAACAGATAGCCAAGGACACGGAGAGGGATTTTTATATGACCGGTGAACAGGCGAAAGAGTACGGAATTGTGGATCATGTTATAGTGAGCCGTAAGGCAAATCAGCCGACGGAATCGGCTGCCTGATCCTGAGGCACTAGCTCGTATTTCTGCCGCCCTCTTATAAAGAAGGGGCGGTTTTTTATTTCCCTGGTATGGCTTTACACGTCGGAGCTCTGTTGCTTTCCTGTGAGATGATTTCTGTACCTAGTCGAAATTAAAGCGTGACAGATAAGCATTGAGTTTGGCCCTGGCCTCCTCGGTCAGCTCCGGACACTGGTCGGGAGTTCGCCCGCCTTCTGCCATCTGAACCGCAAAAACCATACAGGTTGGTTGACCGCATTTTTTGCAGTTCGTTTTTGGAAGTAGCTTGAGAATTTCAATGACCCTGGGTTTCTCTTTGCCGGTATAACAGGGGGTAATGGATGCACGATTTTCCCAGGCTTTGTTGATTTCACCTTTCAACCATTCCAGAATACGGTCTGCTTCCTCTTCATCCCGCAGAGCATTTATTGCTATCTCTCGCGCTCCTATCTTGATCAGCTTGCCGTGATGGAGAAATAGAAGCTCAGGAGGATTGTTAAAATATTGAGCTCCACCGAAAAGGGCGTTTAAATAGGGCAGTACATCGCTGACATCCTCGTTAAGATGGGCTATGCAGTGGACGGATGTGAACTTGGGATTACACTTGGGCCGGAAGATTGTTTTTTTGTAACCCGTTAATTTCATGGCCCACCTCCTCAAGTGGGAGTTTTTCGGGAAAGGGGATCTCCTGAGCCACCTTTTTACGGAGAATTCCCCTTCCTTCTACTCCTGTCTTTAGGGCTGGCAACAGGCCGCTGACGTTCCGGGGATTACCTCATTCACCGTAATCCCTGCTTCCTTTACCATCCTCTTTACGGCAGACTTTATGCGGTCGATGTCGGCTCTTTCCAGATTAAAATTCTTGTTCTTCTCGATGCCTTCATCGGTTACTATCAAATAGTGTTTTAGTGGGATGCCCACCTTTTCGAGTACGGCTTTTGCACAACCTATCTGACAGCCGTCAAGCACCACTAAAACCGGTACATCCCGGGCCGATTGCACAAAACCCGAGATTTCCCCGCCGATTCCGGCCAGACAAAACATTTTCCCGAAGCCTTCCTGTGTAAGTTCGATGGCAACCTGGTTGGTTAACTGCCCTACGTTGGATCCTCCCGAACAGGCCAGTATCATAACCTCATTTCCCGAAACACAGCAGGTTTCTGCCATTGGTTTACCCTCCTACTTTACAGGTTCCTCTTCTACTCAGTATATACCTATATTGAAATATGGCAAACTGAAGAAACGGGTCAAGTAAAAGATTTGTCCCCTTACAGTGGAAGGTGCAACTGACAGGTCAGATTGGGGTGTAAACGGTCATCCCATGGCGAACACAGAAATCCCGCCGCCAATCTGAATGGAATGAGATGGCGGTTTGCGGAAACTTTGGCCGGTAAAGAAGGAGCAACCACGGGGGTGAGAGTAAATCTCACCCCCCTGATTGCGTTAACTACTTACAGCTCAAATAGCAGATTCCCTCGGGAGTTTCTACGGCATAAGGGAAGAATTTCTTTCTGAACCAGATGGCCACGTTGACGAGGCTTATCAGAACGGGAACCTCCAGAAGGGGACCGATGACTGTAGCAAAGGCCTGATCGGAGCCTATGCCGAAGATGGCCACTGCAACGGCTATAGCCAGCTCAAAGTCATTGCTTGCTGCAGTGAAGGCCATGGCCGTTGTCTGACCGTAATTTCCCTTCATCTTATAAACGATGAAAAAGGTGATAAACCACATAAAGAAAAAGTACAGAACGAGAGGAATTGCCACTCGAACGACATCGAAGGGGTATTTTATTATGTACTCACCCTTTAAAGAAAACATCACGACAATGGTGAAAAGCAAAGCAATGAGCGTGATTGGACTTATTTTGGGTATGAATTTATTGTCGTACCAATCGTAGCCTTTCAGGGAAAGTAGAGAAAAGCGCGTGATAACGCCTGCGATGAAAGGAATCCCCAGGTAGATGAAAACCGTCTTAGCTGCTTCGGCAATTGAGATGGAGACGTTAAGGCCCTTTACCAGACCCAACCAGTTTAATCCAAGGGTGATGAAGATATAGATGTAAAGCGCATAAAAGAGAACCTGAAAAACGGCGTTGAAAGCTACAAGGCCTACGGCGAGTTCTCTGTCCCCTTCGGCCAGCTCGTTCCAGACGATCACCATGGCTATGCACCTTGCCAGGCCCACGAGTATTACGCCTATCATGTAGCCCGGGTAGTTTTTGAGAAAAACGATGGCAAGTATGAACATTACTATGGGGCCCACTATCCAGTTCTGAATGAGTGAGAAGAGGAGGAGCTTTTTATTCTGGAATATTTTGTGCATTTTCTCGTATTTGACCTTTGCAAGGGGAGGGTACATCATCAATATGAGGCCGATCGCTATGGGTATGGAAGTGGTTCCCCATTGAAGGCCTGCTATAAAGTTCGTGACAAAGGGTGCGTAGTAACCTGTGAGTACGCCGGCGATCATCGCCAGAAATATCCACAGGGTAAGGAAACGATCGAGAAGGGAAAGCTTTTTCTCCATAGAACCCTCCTGCTCCCTTTTGTTTAGACCGCTGTATATATTTCTAGATGACCATGTAAGAATAAATGCCGGCACGGGGTCTGTCAAGGCAGCATAGCATGTTGAGAAAATTCTTAATCGAAGGGAGTGCTCATTCTGGAAAAAGTCGGAAACCTGTTAAAGAGGTCGAGCCTCTTTTTGTGGGTTTTCCAGGAAAAGAGGATAGAAGCATACCCCGGAAGAATCTCCGTGAGTTCATGGGGCCTTTGGTTTTGATACCGGGATATTTTCTTTCAAGGCGTCCAAAGTTTGAATTTTCGTCTTCTTCGAGTATAGGTAATAACTAAGGCTCAGAGAAGGTCAAAAGGAGACAGAGCTGATGATAGATACTCTGGAAATCTACAACGAACTCAAGACGAGCCTCGGTGATGAAACTGCTCGGAAGGTAATAGACATCATTCGCAGGATTTACGACGAACTGTCACAGACCGTCCGGAGGGATGAGTTCCACGAGCTGAAGACGGTGGTTGCAGAACTGGCCGAAGCTCAAAGGAACACCGAAGCGGCGGTGGAGAGACTTGCGCGGAGGATGGAAGAGTTTTCCGAAGTTCAGAGAAGAACGGAGGAAAGATTAAGCAAAGCTGAGGAAAGGCTTACGAGACTGGAAAATGCAATCATTAGCCTTGCGGAAGCACAGAGGAGAACGGAAGAAAGGGTTGAAAAGCTTGAGATCGCTGTTGAAAAACTTGCGGAAGCACAGAGGCGGACGGAGGAGCGGGTTGAGAAGCTCGAGATTGCCGTTGAAAAACTTGCTGAGGCTCAGAGGAGAACGGAAGAACGGGTTGAAAAACTTGAGATCGCTGTTGAAAAACTTGCGGAAGCGCAGAGGCGGACGGAGGAGCGGGTTGAAAAATTGGAAGTTGCTGTTGAGAGACTCGCTGAGGCTCAGAAAAAAACCGAAATCAGGCTGGAAAAGCTTATACAGGAACACAAGAAGACCAGAGAACAGCTCGGTGGGTTGTCTCATGCCTTTGGATATCGACTGGAAGACGAAGCAATCTGGGCCCTGCCGACATTGCTGAAGAGGGATTTCGGGATTGTCGTTTCCGGAAACCTCAGAAGGGGTTATCTTGAGGTCTCTCCGGGTAAATATATTGAAGTAAATATCTGGGGAGAGGGAGAAAAGAACGGTAGGCGCTTTTGCATTTTGGGTGAGGCAAAAACCCAGTTGAAGAATCGTGATGTGAGTAACTTTGTAAACACGGTTCAGAAGGTAGAGCAGTTTTCGGGTAAGGAGATCTTTCCCGTTCTAATCACCTATCAGACTTCGCCTAAAGTCATGCAGGCAGCAGAAAAGGCCGGAATAAAAGTTTACTTTTCTTTTGAGCTAAGAACTTAAAGATAACGGGGAACCCGGAAAAGGATTCCCCGTTGGTGTAATCTCAAATTTTTGCAAAGATCTATAAGGCTTTCAGATAGGCATCAATGTCCAGTGCAGCTCTTTTGCCGGCACCCATTGCACTGATGACGGTTGCGGCGCCTGTTACGATGTCTCCACCGGCCCAGACACCTCTTTTGCTGGTTCGCCCGTTCTCGTCGGCCACAATTGTTCCCCACCGGGTCGTCTCAAGACCCGGCGTGTTCTGTGGAACAAGGGGGTTTGGAGAATTTCCCAGGGACATTATAACCGTGTCAACTTCGAGAATAAATTCCGATCCCGGCTTTGGAACGGGACGGCGACGGCCGCTTTCATCAGGGTCACCGAGTTCCATTTGTACGCATTCCATAGCCCTGACCCATCCGTGTTCGTCCCCGATGAACCTCACCGGCGTTGTTAACACTTTGAAAATGACGCCTTCTTCTTGAGCATTCTCTATTTCTTCGTGACGAGCCGGCATTTCCTTTTCAGAACGCCTGTAAACAACGAAGACTTCCTGAGCCCCCATTCTGACGGCGCATCTCGATGCATCCATCGCAACGTTTCCGCCGCCTATTACGGCCACCCGTCTGCCTACTTTGATGGGAGTGTCATATTCGGGAAACAAATAGGCTTTCATGAGATTTATGCGCGTCAGAAACTCGTTGGCCGAGTATATTCCGTTCAGATTTTTCCCCGGAACATCAAGAAAGATCGGGGCTCCCGCACCGATACCCAGAAATACTGCATCATAACCGTCTGACAGGAGCTCATCCACCTGGACCGTTCTTCCGACTATGGCATCGAGCCTGATTTCGACGCCGAGGGAGGCCACGTAAGCCACTTCTGCCTGAACAATGCGCTTTGGAAGCCTGAACTCCGGAATCCCGTAAACCAGAACACCACCCGCAACGTGAAGTGCCTCAAAGATCGTAACCGAATGCCCCATCCTGGCAAGGTCTGCTGCACAGGTGAGCCCTGCCGGTCCCGAACCGACAACGGCAACACGTCGTCCGCTAGACGGCGCAATCTCGGGGATCGATCGCCTTCCGTTATGCAGCTCCCAGTCGGCCACATACCTTTCCAGCCTGCCTATGGCAACCGGTGCTCCTTTCTTCGCCAGGATGCACTGCTTTTCGCACTGGAGTTCCTGAGGGCAGACCCGCCCGCATATACCGGGAAGGCTGTTTTTGTTTTTGATTATCTTGAGAGCCCCTTCGGGGTTGCCCTTTTTGATTTCTCCTATGAAATCTGGTATGTCCACCATTACGGGACAGCCCCGAACGCAGGTCGGTTTCTTGCATTCAAGACACCGTTCTGCTTCCAGCCTGGCTAGATCATCCGTGTAACCCAGGGCAACTTCTTCAAAATTCAACCTCCTCGTCTCAGGAGGTTGCTTAGGCATGGGAACACGATTCAGATTGAGCTTCTTTCTCCGCTCTTCCATGATGCCTCATCTCCATCATCCTGTGCCAGTTTTCTCTTTCCCATAGATTCATCGATAAGTATTCTTCCCGCAAAAAACGGCGCTGACTCATAATGAGAAGATCCCAGTTAACTGCATGGCCGTCGAATTCCGGTCCGTCCACACAGGCGAACCTGGTCTCTCCTCCTACCTCCACTCTGCAGGCTCCGCACATCCCGGTTCCGTCAACCATGATGGGAGTAAGGCTTACGGATGTCTTGATTCCGTAAGGCCGGGTGGCTTCGGCGCACTTCATCATCATAAAGGGGCAACCGTAAACGAAGACACGATCGACCTTTTCGCCACGACGCAGCAGTTCGTCCAAAATGTTATTTGCCCATCTCTCGTCGCCGCAGAGCCCACTTCCGGAAGCCAGGATAAATTCGTCCGATACTGCTCGGAATTTATCCTCCCAGAATACAAACTCCCGGCTCCTCACCTCCATGACGGCCGTAACCCGATTTCCTGCCTCCCGGAGGGCTCTGGATACGGAAACGGCAGGGCCGATTCCAAAACAGCCACCTGCACAGATTACACGGCCGTAATGCCTGACGGGCGTGGGGATGCCAAGAGGGCCTGCCAGGTTCAAAATAGAATCCCCTTCATGAAGACAGGCCAGCTTTGTCGTGCTCTTCCCGACAACAAAGAAGGCAATGCTCACGGTACCGGCTTCACGGTTCCAGTCGGCAATTGACAGAGGAAACCGCTCCCCCTTTTCATCCACCCTGAGCATTACGAATTGACCGGGACGGGCTGAGCGCGCAACATCCGGTGCTTCAATCTCCATGAAGACTATGTTTGGAGCAAGAATTTCCTTTTTTACAATTCGGTACATCTCTACACCTCTCGTATTGGTTGGATCTTCACGGGACATACCTTAAGTTCCGGTATCCGGGCCACAGGATCCAGAAGTGCTCCGGTGAGATTGTTCGTAGGCGTTTCCGAAAAGTGAAAGGTCATGAAGACAACCCCACGGGGCGACCTTTCGGTTACCTTAGCCTTTGCTCTTACCCGACCGCGTCTCGACGAAACTTCCACCCAACTGCCGTCAGTGACACCCAGTTCCTGAGCGTCCAGCAGGTTCATCTCGACCCATTCTTCGGGCCTCAGGTAATTGAGATCCGGGACCTTTCGGGTCATCGTCCCGGTGTGATAATGGAAAAGTATCCTTCCCGTGGTGAGAATATAAGGGTATTCCCTGTCGGGTCTTTCGGGGGAAGGTCTGAATTGCAGGACGTGGAATTTCCCTTTACCCCTCATAAAACCGTCCCCGTGAAGATAAGGGGTTCCCGGGTGATCCGGTTCTGGGCACGGCCACTGAAGAGGTTGTTTCTCAAGGCGATCGTAGCTTATGCCGCCGTAAATCTTGGTCAGAGAGGCAATTTCCTTCATTACCTCTTCCGGATCCTTATAGGAAAATTGTTCGCCGTAGCCCATACGACGGGCAATTTTGCAAATAATTTCCCAGTCGGGGAGGGCATCTCCGGGCGGCTCCAGAGCCTTCCTCACTCTGAGAACCTTCCGCTCCGTGTTCGTAAAGGTTCCTTCCTTTTCCAGCGCACTTGCCGCAGGCAGAACGACATGGGCCAGCCGTGCGGTCTCGGATAAAAAGATATCCTGAACGACCAGGAATTCCAGCTTCTTCAAACTTTCTACTACCTGCCCTGCATCGGGATCGCTCAACACGGGGTTTTCCCCGATTATGTACATTGCCCGGATCCTTCCGTCGTCAATGGCGTGGAACATTTCCGTTACCGTAAGCCCGGGTTCTTCCGGTAGCCGACATCCCCAGGCCTTTTCGAAAAGTCTGCGTACTTCGGGATCCTTTATGGATTTATATCCGGGGAGAAGATCCGGTAGGGCCCCCATGTCGCACGAACCCTGCACATTGTTTTGCCCTCTCAGAGGGTTTATTCCCGCCGAGGGTTTACCGATATTTCCCGTGAGCATGGAGAGATTTGCCAGAGCCAGTACATTTTCGGTGCCGTTGGCGTGCTGAGTGATTCCCATGGCATAAACGATGGACGACGGCCGCCGTGTTGCATACATTCGGGCTGCACTTTTCAGATCATCTATGTCAACGCCCGTAAGGGTTTCGACTTCCTCAAGAGACAGCTTCTCAAGGGAAGACGCAAAATCTTCGAAACCCTCACACCGTTCTTCTATGAAACTCTTGTCTATAAGCCCTTCGTCGACGATAACCTTGCACATTCCGAGGATGAGGGCCACATCTGTGCCGGGGTTGTGGCGTAGCCATACGTCGGCAATGGCCGTCAGTTCGATTTTCCTCGGGTCGGCTACTATGATTTTTCCTCCACGGCGCTTTGCCTCTTTTATTTTTAGCGCAATAACGGGATGTTGCTCGGTGGTATTAGAACCAATTACGAAGATACAGCCGGAATAAGCAAGCTCGGCTATCGAATTGGTCATGGCTCCGCTTCCAAAGGCCTTTCTCAGTCCGGCAACGGTGGGTGCATGGCAAAGCCTTGCGCAATGATCGATGTTGTTGCTTTTCATGACAAGACGGGTGAACTTCTGGGCCAGATAGTTTTCCTCATTCGTGCATCTTGCCGATGCAAGCATGCCGAAACTTCGTTCCCGGTGCTTATGCAGGGCTTCCGTAATGATCTTAAAAGCTTCATCCCAGCTTACAGGTTTAAAACCGTCGTCGGTTCGTACAAGGGGGGTCTTGAGTCTTTCAGGGCTTTCGGCGAAGGTCAGCCCGAACCGGCCCTTAACGCAGAGCTGTCCATTATTGGGTGATCCCGGAGACCGGTTTCCCCGAACTCTTACTATTCTGTTTTCCGAAACCCCCACATCGATTTGACAGCCAACCCCGCAGAACGGGCAGGTGGTGGTTACCGTTCGTTCCGGTTTCAACCATTTTTCAAAACGGGCATATAAAGCTCCTGTGGGGCAGACATCGACGCAGGCGCCGCAGAATGCACAACCTGCATCCTTCAGGGAAAGCGGCTCAATTGTGTGATCCCGGTGGTGGGATATTCTGTAGTTTAATACCCCCTGTCCCCGTACTTCATGACACACCCTGACGCACCTTCCGCAGAGCACGCAGAGGTTGTAGTTCCTGTCAAAAAAAGGTTCCCTTACCACCGGCTTCATTGTGCCTGACATGGGTGCGTACCGTAATTCCGTCATTCCCAGGTAACCCACGATTTCTTGTATTTCGCATTCTCCGCCTTTTGGGCAATACCTGCAACCGACCACTTCGGGAACCTTGCGCATGCACTCTCGAAGATCTCTGCATTCGTCTCTGCGGCTACAGAAAAGACAGGTAACGGGGTGATTGGTTAACGATAGTATCAGCTCCATTGTATGGCGACGCATTTGCTGAAGGGTATCCGTCTTCGTCCTTATTATCATCCCCTCTTCTACGGGGGTCATGCAGGCCAGGGGAAATTCCCGCAATCCTTCGACTTCCACAATGCAGAGCCTGCACATGCCCACGGGGATCAGATCCCTGTGATGACAGAGCCCGGGAATGTAAATACCCACTTCTTCGGCCGCCTCTTTGATGTTTTTTCCCGCCGGAATAATGTATTCCCGTCCGTCGATGGATACCGAAACCTTTTTCATCCGCTTCCTCCTTCGAGAAGGCGACAGAGTGTGAGATACATTTCTCAAGCAAAGATCCTTTTGTTATCATATCGAGGTCATTATAACTGCCGTGAAACAAATCACAAGCTAAAGTGCAAAGAAGGGGCTCACTTCGTCGAGCCCCTTACAATTTTAGAAGATGTGAACCTTATCCAGTTCCTCGTCTGGTACCTGGAAGGTTAAGTTGTGGGGTGGGAGTGGTTCGACTTTGAAGAATCTGGGCAGGCGGTCGTGTTCTTTCGTAAAGCCTGCCTTTGTGTTGAATTCCCGCTCCATTCTGAGGATCTTTTTGCCGTATTCCATGAAGTCATCGGCGGTCCAGTTCCAGCCGTAGAAGGCGTTTATCATGTCCAGCATGGCCTGAAAGGTCTCGGGCTGATCCAGGGTGGCGAAGGCTATAAAGAGGCACATCCCCGTGGAGTCAATGGCCGCCGTTGCAATCTGGAGGTTTCGGGATATTTCAACCTGACCCTCGGGCTTGAGAGGATCCACAAAGCCCCCCACCTTGAGGATGTTCTGGGCAATGGCGTAACCTGCGGTGTGATCGGCTCCCATGGTGCTCGTTGCGTAGGTCACGCCGATTCCGTGCGCCGCCCTGGGATCATAAGCCGGAAGAGCCTGACCCTTTACCACGGGAACCCTCTCCACCCCAAAGGCCTTGCCCGTTACGGCCGCCCCGTTTCCAAGGATTCTTCCCAGATAGGTCCCCTTTCCCACCTCGTGAAGAAGATTTATCGCTCCCTGGGCATCTCCGAAGGGGATTATACCCGCTTCCATGGCAACCCCTATGGTTGCTCCCATTTCTATGGTGTCCAGGCCGTAGTTATCGCAGAGAAAGTCTATCATGGCTATGGCATCCAGATCGTCTATGCCGCAGTTTGCTCCGTTGGCCCAGACCGTTTCGTACTCGGGCTGCTTGGTGAGATAGTGGCCGTCCTTGTCGTGAAAGATGCCCGAGCATCGAATGACACAGCC
>NZ_FOUU01000012.1 GCF_900114975.1 Thermodesulforhabdus norvegica | reverse complement strand
GAAGGTCATCCTGACAAGGTAGCGGATCAGATATCCGATGCCATACTTGATGCCATTATGAAGGAGGACAAGAACTGCCGGGTGGCCTGTGAGACCCTCGTCACAACGGGCCTCGTCTTCGTAGCCGGCGAAATAACAACTTCCACCTGGGTGGACATCCCCGAAATCGCCCGCCAGACCATAAAAGAAATAGGCTACAACGACTCCAACATGGGCTTCGACTGGGAAACCTGCGCCGTCATAACCAGCATAGATAAACAATCTCCAGACATCGCCATTGGAGTAAACCCAGGAGAAGGACTCTTCGAAGAAATGGGAGCCGGAGATCAGGGACTGATGTTCGGATTCGCCTGCGATGAAACACCCGTATTCATGCCCATGCCCATATATTACGCCCACAGAATCACAAAAAAACTCGCCGAAGTAAGAAAAAACGGCGTCCTCGACTTCCTGCGCCCCGACGGTAAAAGCCAGGTCACCGTGGAATACGAAAACGGAAGACCCATCAGAATCGAAGCCATCGTCGTCGCCGCCCAGCACACCCCAAACGTCTCCTACTCCACCATCAAAGAAGGAATCATCGAAGAGGTAATAAAAAAGGTCATCCCAGAACACCTAATAGACAGCAAAACCAAATTCTTCATAAACTCCACAGGCCGCTTCGTAATCGGCGGACCCATGGCAGACACCGGCCTCACAGGCCGAAAAATAATCTGCGACACCTACGGAGGACAGGGAAGCCACGGCGGAGGCTGCTTCTCAGGAAAAGACCCCACAAAAGTCGATAGAAGCGCCTCCTACATGGCAAGATACGTCGCCAAAAACATAGTCGCCGCAGGCCTCGCAAAAAAAGTCGAAATCCAGGTCGCCTACAGTATTGGCGTCGCAGAACCCGTCAGCCTCATGGTCGATACCTTCGGTACAGGCACAATAAAACCCGACGACCGAATAGCCGAAATAGTAAAAGAAGTCTTCAGCTTCAAACCCGCAAACATGATAAACCACCTCAAACTCCTGAGACCCATCTACAAAAAAACCGCATGCTACGGCCACTTCGGAAGAAACGACCCAGACTTCACATGGGAAAAAACAGACATGGTCGACATACTTAAAGAAAAAGCAGGTCTGTAACGGTTAAAGAAAAACGAAAGGAGGTAGAATGGATTATCACATCAAAGATCCAGCGCTTGCGGAGCAGGGTAAGTTACGGATCGAATGGGCCGCTCAATCCATGCGAGTTCTCAAAACCATTAAGGAAAGGTTCGCGACGGAAAAACCCCTTAAGGGCCTTAAGATATCGGCCTGTCTTCATGTCACGACCGAAACCGCTTATCTTATGCAGACCCTTAAGGCAGGCGGTGCCGAAGTCCGCCTCTGTGCTTCCAATCCCCTGAGCACTCAGGACGATGTGGCCGCATCTCTTGTAGTTCACGACGACATCCCTGTTTTTGCCATTAAAGGAGAAGACCGGGATACCTATTACCGCCACATCCATCAGGCCCTTGCCCATGAACCTCACATAACGATGGACGACGGGGCCGACCTCGTTACAACAGTCCACACGGACAAGAAAGACCTGCTCTCGGGAATCATAGGCGGCACGGAGGAAACCACAACCGGTGTAATCCGGCTCAGAAGCATGGCCGAAAAAGGGGTTCTGGCCTATCCCATCATCGCCGTCAATGATGCAGACACGAAGCATCTTTTCGATAACCGATACGGTACAGGTCAGAGTACCATAGACGGGATTATCAGGGCCACGAACAGGCTAATTGCCGGAAGTGTCTTCGTCGTTTGTGGATACGGATGGTGCGGTCGTGGCGTTGCTATGAGGGCCCGGGGAATGGGTGCCAGGGTAATCGTTACGGAGGTCAACCCCATAAGAGCCCTTGAAGCGGTAATGGACGGCTTTGAGGTCATGCCCATTATGGAAGCGGCCAGGGTGGGCGACTTCTTCTGTACCCTGACGGGAAACACCAGCGTAATCCGAAAAGAACACTTTGAGGTTATGAAGGACGGAGCTATTGTTTCCAACTCAGGGCATTTTAACGTTGAGCTCGATCTCGAATCTCTGGCGTCCATTGCTAAATCCCGCAGGACCATCAGACCTTTCGTAGAAGAATTCACCCTGTCTGACGGAAGGAGAATCTACGTTCTTGCCGAAGGCCGCCTTGTCAATCTCGCAGCAGCCGAGGGCCATCCTTCAAGCGTCATGGATATGAGCTTTGCAAATCAGGCTCTTTCGGTAGAATATCTGGTAAAAAAGGGGTCTTCGCTGTCCAAATCCGTTCACCCTGTCCCAAAGGAGATTGACGAAAATATAGCAATGATAAAACTGTCTTCGATGAATATCCGTATAGATTCTCTTACGGAAGAACAGGTTAAATATCTCTCATCCTGGGAACTGGGTACCTGAACGGCTTTCCGTCCCATGGCAATTCGCCTGCTCTTGATTATTATCGCACCTCTGATATGGGTTCTGGGAACTTCGGGTTGCATCAGAAGACCCGAAGTTCTCCCTCCCGAAAAAAGGGTTTCCTTCTTACCGGTAAAAGTGCCCCACACATTGGTCAGAAAGCTCTCTTTTACCGACAACGGATCGCGTGAAAGCCTGGAACTGGCGATCACCAGGAGCATAGAGTATTACAGTCGGTTGCCCGAAGGGCGTATTATGGAAATAGCGGGACTGGAATTCAGCGCGGGATCGTACAAAAGGGCCCTTACCTCTTTTCTCGAAATGCTCCGGGAAGGGGACATTGGGACGGAAAATATTTTAAGGGTTTTCGATCTTTATACTTACTGTAGCCGGGAAGAAGAGTTCTGTGGAAGAATGCTCATCACGGGTTATTATGAACCCATAATTGAAGGATCGTATAAAAAAGATGAGACTTACAGATTTCCCGTCTATCCCCAGCCCGATGATCTGCTACGCGTAAATCTACCCGAATTCGGCATTACCTGTTCGAACCGTCCGGTACTATTCGGTCGGGCTTTCAATGGGAAGCTTGTTCCGTATTTTACGAGAAAAGAAATAGATGAGGGGGCGTTGCGGAAGCTTACCCCGCTCTTCTGGGCCAGAGATCCCGTTGAACTCTTTTTTCTTCATATCCAGGGATCCGGAGTTGTGGCCTTTCCCGACGGCTCAAGCCGGAGGGTGGGTTATGCGGCAAGCAACGGACGACCCTACAGAAGCATCGGCAAATACATGATCGAAAAAGGTTACATTCCCGAAGAAGGTATGTCCATGCAGGCCATTCGAGATTTCCTTTTGCAGAACCGGGACATCATGTGGGAAATTCTATGGCATAATGAAAGCTATGTCTTTTTCCGATGGGTCGAGGAAGGTCCTCAGGGAAGCCTGGGTGTTGTCCTTACTCCGGAACGCTCTGTCGCAAGTGACAGAAGGTTTTATCCTGCCGGAATTCTGAGTTATCTTTCCACCGTAGTCCCGAGACGAAATGGAACGGCCGTTTCTTTCAACAAATGGGTGCTTCATCAGGACACGGGTGGTGCCATAAAAGGCCCATTCCGGCTTGACCTTTTTTTCGGGACGGGAAGTGAAGCCGGAAACCTTGCGGGGAAGATGAAACATCAGGGCACCCTTTTCTTTCTCCTCCCCAGGAACGCTCACATGTAAGGGAGAACGTCACATGGATGCCGTTACATCCGTTGCTCTGGGCCTCATTCAGGGACTTACCGAGTTCCTTCCCATAAGCAGTTCCGGACACCTGGTTCTGGGGCAACATCTTTTTGGAATAAAGGAGCCGGATCTCCTGTTCGATGCAGCCCTTCATGTAGCAACGCTTTTTGCCGTGGTTATTGTTTTCAGGCACGAGGTGGTTAAAGTCCTGAAAGAGTTTTTAAATGCCTTGTCCAGAACACTGCGCACTCCATCGGACTGCAGGCTCCTTTTCGGAACGGCCGCATGGAAAATTTTTCTGGGAACACTACCTGCTGTTTTCACCGGACTCACCTTTCAGACGGAGATTGAAGAGCTTTTTTCCAGTCCCAAGCTTGTTTGTTTAAGCCTTATTATAACGGGCACACTGTTGTGGCTTACAAGATACGCCGGGGCCCGTGGAACGGTACGCTCCCATGACACTTCAAAAGAAATTCCCTCGGTGACCTGGCAGAAGGCTTTGATCGTCGGGATTGCTCAGGCCTGTGCACTTGCACCGGGTATTTCGCGGTCGGGTGCTACCATTGCCGTGGCTCTGCTTTCCGGATGTAATCGGGAAGACGCCGGAAAGTTTTCTTTTTTGCTTCTCATACCCGCCGCCACGGGCGCTTTTGTCCTTCAGGTTTTAGGTGCGAGTGATGTTACCGCATCGGCAACTCCGCTACTGCTGGGATCCTCGGTTGCATTCCTGAGCGGTTATGGGGCGCTTCTATTACTGCTCATGCTGGTAAAAAAGGGAAATCTTCACCATTTTGCCTGGTACTGCTGGGCTCTGGGTTTTGCGGGACTTCTGCTTATGTAAGGCGAGGGCTGTAATGATCCCGTTCATCCATGAAATCTGGCAGTGGGTAATCTCCTGGTCGGCCACTCCTTATGCGGAATATGTTTTGTTCCTGGTGGCCTTTGCCGAATCGTCCTTTTTCCCAATCCCACCCGATGTTCTGCTGATAACGATGGGAATGGCACGCCCTGAAAAAGCCCTTTTCTTCTCCTGCCTGTGCACAGTCGGTTCGGTTCTGGGCGGTATGGCCGGCTACGCCATAGGGCGTTTTGGAGGTCGGCCGCTTCTTATTAAACTGGTCTCCAGACCCAGGATAGACAAGGTTGAAGGAGCCTACAACAGGTATGACGTCTGGGCAGTGGGTCTTGCAGCTTTTACTCCCATCCCCTACAAAGTTTTTACGATCAGCGCGGGGGCTTTCGTATTGAACATCCCCAGGTTTGTACTGGCGTCAACGGTCGGTCGGGGAGCAAGGTTCTTTCTAATCGGATTACTTTTTTATTTCTTCGGAGCGCCCATCGGAAAGTGGATTGAAGAATACTTAAACGCAATAACCCTGGTTCTGGGGGCATTATTTGTCGTATTCCTGGTGCTTGTCCAGATCTTTTCTCGGTACCGGAGGAAAAGAAAAGAAAAAAGCAACCTGAGCAGGACCTGCCTTAACGCGGCGTTACTTTTTGTTCTCTCCACGACCTCACTGGGAGCTTCGGGGGCTTTGTGGGAAGAAAGGGAGGGGGACTGGCTGGTTGTTCATCTCGGCGCCGAACCGTCCACTTTAAATCCCATAACCGCAACGGATGTTTATGCATCGAGAATAAACGAATACATCTACGAGTCTCTTCTTAAACGTGACGAAAAAACGATGAAACTGGTTCCGGTACTTGCCGAAAGGTGGGAAGTTTCAGAAGATCATCTGACATACACATTTTTTCTCAGAAAAGATGTTAGATGGCATGACGGTCATCCCTTCACTGCCCGCGATGTGTTGTTCAGTTATGAACGCATAATGGATCCTACCGTGGACGCAGCCCACCTTAGAAACTATTACCAGGACATTGCCAGGGTTGATGCTATAGACGATTACACCGTCCGTTTCCAATATAAAAAACCTTATTTTCGCGCTCTAGAATTTTGCGGAGGAATACCCATTGTGCCGGCCCATGTCTTCAGGGAAGCCGGCGACTTCAACAGTCATCCGATCGGAAGGCGACCTATCGGGACCGGTCCCTACAGGTTTGAAAAGTGGGAAACCGGTAAGGAAATTGTCCTGACCCGTAACGAAGAGTACTGGGGTACCAGACCCTATCTCAGAAAAATTGTGTTCAAGGTAATAACGGATTCCACGGTAGCCTTACAGGTTTTGAAACAGCAGGGTCTTGATCTAATGGGGCTTCAACCAATACAGTGGCTTTTCCAGACAAGAGGAAAGCGCTTCAACAGAAACTATCGGAAATTGAGCTACTATCTACCTCAATACAGCTATATCGGATGGAACCTCAGAAAACCCTGGTTTGAAGACAAACGCGTCCGACAGGCCATGACGATGCTAATAGATCGAAAAACCATACTGGAAAAGCTTCTTTTCGGATTGGGAACGATCGTCACGGGCCCCTTTTACGTCAACAGCCCCGACTACAATAAAGACATCCACCCGTACCCCTACGATCCTCAAAAGGCGGTGAAACTTCTCGAAGAGGCAGGATGGACGGACCACGACGGAGACGGAATAAGAGACAAAAATGGAATCCCCTTTTCCTTCGAGTTTCTTATATCGGCGGGGTCAAGGTTCGCAGAGCAACTGGCAACAATAATGCAGGAAAGCCTGAAAGAGGTCGGTATTGAGATGCACATAAGGCGGCTGGAGTGGGCGGTCTTCATACAGAAGATTCAGTCTCGAGATTTCGATGCCTGCACTCTGGGGTGGAGTCTTGGATGGGAATCGGATCCCTACCAGGTCTGGCACTCTTCTCAGGCCGAACAGGGCTCCAACTTTGTGGGCTTTCGTAACGATGAAGCCGACCTTATCATAGAAAAAGCCCGAAGAGAGTTTGACCCAGAAAGACGCCGAAGGCTTTATCACCGATTCCACGAGATCCTGCACGAAGAGCAGCCTTATACCTTTCTTTTCACGATGAAAGCCCTGGTAGCCGTGCACAAAAGATTTCAGGACGTTTACGTCTATCCGATGGGGCTGAACCCTCTGGAATGGTGGGTTCCCGAGGGTCAACGCATGTATTCGCCTTAGCTAACATGCACCTTTTGGGACGAGTACCGCCGGTTTATTAAGTCTTCGTCAAACCCTGTGAATCCAATCGGAGGGGTGGAAATTATCACCGGGGGGCATTGGTACTTGATGAGTCCCCGTCGGTTAAGTATTATTATTTGTGGATTGCTCTGTCAGTTCTACGGAGCGGAATATGATTCAGGCCGTGAACAGAACACAAGAAAGCTATCCTGTGGATCAGTCTCAGGCCGCACCGTTCCGTAACAAAAGCGTTCAGGGCCTCTCGGAAGAAGAAATCAAAAAAATTCAGAAGTTGAAGCAGCGTGACCGTGAGGTCAGGACTCATGAGCAGGCTCACATAGCGGCAGGGGGTCGATACGTTCGCGGAGCTGCTCGTTTTGAATATGAAAGAGGGCCTGACGGAAAGCTGTATGCCGTAGGCGGGGAGGTATCTCTTGATGTTAGCCCCGTTCCAAACGACCCCGAGGCCACCATCGAAAAGATGCAGGTCATAAAACGGGCAGCCCTCGCCCCGGCTCAACCTTCGGCGCAGGACAGGCTCATTGCGGCAAGGGCTGATATGGAAATTCAGCAGGCAAGGCAGGAGCTTCTTTCAAGAAAGGCTCAGGATGCCTACACCGGTTATCGGTTTTCCGGTTCCTCGGACGGCCAGACGACTCTGTCAATCTATGCCTGAATCTCCTTCCAGGCGGGAATCCCTTTTACTCCAACGGCACTCCTGACGGCTCTTACTATGGCTTCGGATACCGCATCGGCCGCCAGGTGTCCAACCACAGAAGTCTCAACACCCTTCAGGTCTCCACAGCTAATGGCAAATATCGTATCACCGTCGTATTGAGTATGAGCCGGAACAACGGTTCGGGCTATGCCATCGTGAGCCATCTGGGCAACCTTGGTCAGTTGAGTTTTGTTCATTTCGGCATTCGTTGCCACCACGCCTATGACCGTATTATTACCATCAGGAAAGCCCCGCAACACTTTTAAGCCTCTGATGCATTCACGGGCATCGGCAAGCTCTCTGCTGTCGGGGCTCTTGCGACATCCTGCAAGCAGTCGTCCTTCCCGGGGATCCCATATGTCTCCGAAAGCATTTACAACCATGAGGGCTGCGACCTTCAACCCGTAGGGAGTGGTGATGCAATAACTTCCAAGTCCTCCTTTCATGGCCCTTTCAAGCCCGAAGAGTTTCCCCACGGTGGCTCCTGCACCGGCTCCAACGTTTCCGCATAAGACCGGTTCGGAGCTGGCACATCTGCAGGCTTCATAGCCGAGGTCCGAATCGGGCTTTTTGCCGCCTTTGTTTATACCGAGGTCAAAGATTATTGCTCCACAGACTATAGGCACCTTCTCGTAACCGGTCTCAAAGCCGACATTGTTTTCCTTTAGAAACCTTCTGACTCCATCTCCTACGGCAAGGCCAAAGGCGCTCCCCCCGCTCAGGAATATCCCGTGAACCCTTTCCACGAGATTCACAGGAGCCAGAGAATCGGTCCCGTATGTGCCGGGAGCACCTCCCCGGATGTCTACGCCGGCAGGACAACCTTCGGGAGGGGTGAGTATCACGGTGCACCCTGAGAGAAATCCCTCTACGTGAGCGTGACCGACCTTAAGGCCCAACACGGCCGTCAGGGTGTCGTTCATTTTTCGCCTCCCACTTCGTCCAAAAGGTAGCGGTAGATTTGCCGTCCCAATTCGAGCCCCTGATCGATGATTTCAGGGCCAAAGGACTTTCCGGTTGTGGTCCTGAAGGTCTGGCGAATACGCTCAATTCCCTGAATTCCCCAGGGAAAACGATCTACTAGCTCCTCAATGCTCATATTTCTGTATTCTACAATACACCAGAGTGTGTGAGTAAAGGTGTCACAACCCCAGCGGAATTTGTCCGCATCGTACAGACAGTCACTGAGGAGCTGGGAAGCGGGATCAATACAGGGTACAGGCCTGATAAAGGCCTCATGGTTTCTTATTGCACGGCAGATGGCCGAAATCTCTTCGTTCGATAGGGGAAAGGATCTGAGTTCTTCAGCAGCCCTCTGAGCCCCCCGTTCGGCATGATTTTCTTCAAGGCGGCATATGTCGTGGAAAAGGCCCGCAAGAAGGCCGAGGATCATCATACGATTTATTTTCTCCTGAGGCATGGAGATACCCGTCAGCTCAACAGACAGAAGGGTAGCACAATCCCAACCCACCTTTCGGCTGTGGGATATGCCATGCCCCAGGCAGTCTATTGATTCAAGCTCCGGTTCGATGTGCTCCCGCACCATTTGCACAAGAGGATCGTTGAAATACAAATGTCTTGCCTTGGCATGATGATGAGAAAATTTTGAGTAAAACTCCGGAAGGCCGTATCTGGAGGCCAGATAAAGAGCAAGGTTTTTCAATCTGTGGGCCGAGTTCTTCATTTTGCCTCAATCCAGCCGAAATTTTTCCGCGATAACGCGCCTGAACCTCGGAAGATAAATCAAATCAAAGGTTTCCTCTTTTCCCGGAAACAACTCCATGGCGTATCTTTTCACGCCTGCAACGGTTCTCTGACACTCCTCCAGGGTGATGTTGGCCTGGGCAATATAGGCCAGGGCAAAGCGAACCAGCCACTGAAGCCTTCTGATCTTTCGATCTTCTTCTTTCACTTCCTCCGGGCTAACAACTCTGCCTTCAGACATAGCGACACTCCAGCACCTGCATTTCCAGAAGTCTTTCCTCCATTGCTACAATCCTTCTTATCATAATGTCCAGAACCTTTATTGCAACTTCCGGAAACTGTACGATAAACCTTCGAAAGGCATCTCGTTCCAGGGTAAGGCATACCGTATCAACGGCGGCCCGGGCGGAAAAGAGCCGTCTGATATCTGACAAAAGCGCCAGCCCCCCGAAAAACTCACCTTCCTTGAGTTCTTCGAGGAGGTAAGACTTATCTTTGTAGTGCCTGTACAGCTGGACCCTGCCGGAGACCAGAATATATCCACGAGCATCGGGATCTCTCTGTTTGAAAAGAAATGTGCCCTGTGGGAAGGTGACCTTCTGGCTAAGATAGGCCATAACCTTAAGCTTATCGATGGGAACGACGGAAAAGGCATCCACATTGCGAAGGATTTTCATGTATTCATTAAGCTCACACTGACACGAAGCCCTATGAAGCAAGCTTTCAAAATCCGCTAACGAGTTCATAAAGAACCCCTTTTTTCTGCATCAACTCATCGTAACTTCCCTGTTCTATTATCTTTCCGGCCTTCATAACACAAATCATATCGTAATTCTTAACGAGCTCCAACCGGTGTAGTACCGAAAATATGGTCGCACGACCTCGAAATTTTCTTTCTATAAGCGAGTGAATCCGTTGCTGCGAAGCGTTATCAAGGCTGGCGGTGGCTTCGTCCAGAATGAGAATTTTGGGTTTTTTCAGTAAGACTCGAGCTATGGCCAGTTTCTGTTTCTGACCGCCGGAAAGACGATCTCCCTTTGCCCCGACTTCAAAATCAAGGCCCTTTTGAAGCAGTGCCCCTTCCATACGGGCTTTCTTAATAACCGACAATACGGCACCGTTGACCTCACCTTCTGCATGAGAGTACTCGGAGCGGACGGTACCGAAAATTATGTTTCGAAATATGGGATAGGAAGTTATGTAGGCATCCTCTTCTATAAATTCGAAAAGATCGGGATAACGCTCCTCTATGAATCGTCTAAAAGGCCTTCGACAGCGCACAACGTAGGACATAAAAGGTAAAGGGAGTTTTAACATGGTGTGGAAGCGCTGAGTAAACCTCAGAGCAAGACGGATACAGGCCAGCTTTTCGGACATTCTCATCCTGTCGGGATCCTTATTAGATGCAACGAGTGACTTAAAGTATTCGACCTCTTCCGGGTTCACAGGCGTTGAACGGAAAAAGAAGGAATCCTCTTCAATGTCACGAAGCACCTCCAGGGTTTCTCTGGCAAGGTGCAGCCCAAGAAGAGTCAGCGGGATAAACAACCCCAGATTATCAAGAACCTCAGGGGCATCCTCTAACTCCAGAAGAACCTCTTCGGCAGGCCTGCCGTCTTTAGGTGCTCCAAAGACAAGGTTGGTAGCAAGTGAACAGTACTCCAGGTAGGTATCGGCATCAAACCTCTCCACCAGAACGGAAGCCCCATCGTGGCACTCTTCGTGAAAGAGCCTACGGAGTCTAATAATTTCCGGCACCAGATGCTCGTCTTCGGGAAATCGGAGACGAGAATTCAGTCCAAAACCTATAATATCATCCTCAAGGCCCACATCCCGAATGATTTCGTAAACCTCATCGTCCGATGGTTTCACCACCGGCGAATCACCTCTATTGTGAGACTCCAGCGCCCTGCAGGCATAGAGAAGGTTATCCCTTATGGTGCCATCGAAGATAAAAGGAAACTGGGCAACGTAGCCCAGAAAACGACTGAGGTCCGACTTGGGAATATCTTTCAATTCCCGGCCGTCTAACTTAACCTGACCACTGTGATATTCGTAGAGTTGAGCCAGAACCATGACCAGGGTGCTTTTGCCGCTGCCGGAAAATCCCACCAGAGCAATCTGACTGCCGGGTTTAGCATCAAAGGAGATGCCGTCAAGGAGTGGATGGCCGTCCACATAAAAGGCCACGTCATGGGCTTCCACTTCACCCTTAAGGAGCGGAACGATCACCTGCCCGTCACCTTCAATTATGAAGGGAGACTTCACGTTAAAGTAACTCATAACCCTTTTGTAGCGCACCGTCGCATCCTGATAGGTCTGGTAATACTGCATTAGCTCTTTCCAGGGGTCGTACAGCTTTTCATAGGCCGAAAGGAAGGCCACCAGGGCTCCGAGGTCAAGCCGCCCTTTTATACTCAGGTATCCCCCAAGAATAAAAAGAACGAAAGGACCCAGACTCTGGAAAAAGTTATTCGTGAACTTGATAAAAAGCTTAACCCTGCTCATTCTGAACCTAGTTTTAAACAGCTCAACGGCAATACTGGTAAACCTTTGTATTTCCAGAAGATGGCTTCCGTTTCCGTGGATTTCGTGAATTCCCGAAACGGATTCGTCCAGGGTATTGCTGAGCCTTCGGGTGATATCTATTCTACGTCTATTTAATTTGTTGTATTTCTTTTGCAGAAACGGGATAATTACAAGCTCAAGTGGATATACCGAAAAACTGACAACAGCAAGGAGGGGATTCAAATAAAGCATGTATCCCGCAAAGGCTGCAAGGGTCAGCAGGTTGACCAGAGGGGTTGCGATGGCCGACCCGAGGAATTCGGCCACGGCAGATAATTCGCCAACGACTGCCGAGATTACAAGCCCGGGCGGGGCTTTTCGGAAGAAATGGACCGGGAGGGAGATGATATGTTCGTAGAGCTGTCGCCTTATCTCCGTTGTAATACGCTCGCCTATGTAGGCCTGTATTACGTTTATTACATACTTCAGAATACCGGCGAGCACGACCGCGGCCAGATAAAGCCCACAGTAAAGGAGCAGGAGGTCTACAGAACGCATGCCTATCGCGAGGTTTACTATTCTTTTCTGCATTTCCAGGGGCAGTACTCTGAAGAAGGTGGCAGCAACGATCAATAGAACAAGCAGGGCCTGAAGGCCCCGCAGGTATCGAAAGATCCAGGAAAATATGGACTTTTGCGTTACCATTTTGTTTTCCTTAAAAAGGTGGAATTCATTTTGTACCCGGGAGGGCTTGACTTTATGCAAACGGTTCTTAATTTCATCATGAAACGGAGTAAACCATGAGAATGACCAGACAACGAAAAGCAATACTCGATGCTATGAGAAAACTCAAGACCCATCCAACAGCAGACGAACTCTACAGGATGCTCAAGCGGTCTCATCCTCGAATAAGTCTCGCCACCGTTTACAGAAACCTTGAAATCTTAGCCCAGGAAGGTTTCATCCGCAGACTCGATCTCGGGGGAAGTAATCAGCGTCGCTACGACGGCAACCCATCGCCGCACTGGCACGTTCACTGCCAGAACTGCGGGAAAATAGGTGACGTCCTGATAGACGAAAATATTGACATTCTATCCAGAATAAAATCAAGCGAAGATTTCGATGTTTACAAAGTAAACCTGGAATTCTGGGGGTTGTGTCCGCAGTGCAAAGAAAAGCTCCAAAAGTTGCAGGAAAAGGAGGAATCGCAATGGCAGAAAAATCGTTAAAAGGCACCAGAACTGAACAGAATCTGCTAACGGCTTTCGCCGGTGAGTCCCAGGCAAGAAACCGATATACTTACTTCGCATCAAAGGCCAGAGAAGAAGGCTACGAGCAGATTGCTGCAATTTTCGAAGAGACGGCCAATCAGGAAAAAGAGCATGCCAAGCGCCTTTTCAAGTTTCTCGAGGGAGGCGAGGTAAAAATCGAAGCATCTTTCCCAGCCGGCGTAATCGGAAGCACTCTCGATAATCTTTACGCCGCAGCAGCAGGCGAACATTACGAGACAACGGAAATGTATCCCACCTTCGCCAGAATTGCCGATGAGGAAGGTTTTCATGAGATCGCAACGGTTTTCAGGAACATTGCCGTCGCAGAACGTTACCATGAAAAACGCTACAAGGATCTGGCCGCCAACATAGAGGCGGGACGAGTCTTCAAGAGAGAAACACCCGTTAAGTGGCGTTGCCGCAATTGCGGGTATGTCCATGAAGGTACGGAGGCTCCTGATAAGTGCCCTGCCTGTGCCCATCCCATGGCATACTTTGAGCTGTACGGAGAAAACTGGTAACAAAACATAAACGATTCGGGGGAGAGCCTGGGGTTATGAGCTCTCCCCCCTTGTTTTTGTAAGAGGGACACAAATGGCAGAGAAAAAGGTTCTTTATCAGTGCCAGACTGCTAACTGCGGCTACATATACGACCCGGAAAAAGGCGACCGTAAGGGCAAAATACCCAGGGGAACGCCCTTTGAAGAACTTCCCGAAGACTGGAAGTGTCCGGTTTGCGGAGCCTCAAAAAAGATGTTCAAGAAAATAACCTGTTAAACACCCGGAGGGATAAAGGATGAAAGCCGTCGAGATCAAACCCGGAGTCTACTGGGTTGGGGCAATAGACTGGAACATAAGGGATTTTCACGGATACTCAACCTACATGGGAACCACTTACAACGCCTTTCTCATCGTTGATCGGGATATAACCCTTGTCGATACCGTAAAAAAACCCTTCGTAGGCGAGTTGCTTGAAAGGGTTTCTCAAATAGTGAACCCTAAAGACATACGATACCTGGTGGTAAATCACGTAGAAATGGACCACTCGGGTGGAGTACCGGAGGTCGTATCGGCCATTGAGCCGGAAAAGGTTATCTGCTCCGAGATGGGCAGGAAAGCTCTCCTTCGCCATTATCACAACCCGGACTGGCCCTACCATGTCGTCTCAACAGGCGACGTTATCTCAATAGGCTCAAAGGAACTTCACTTTCTGGAAACCCGTATGCTCCATTGGCCGGACAGCATGTTCACCTACATACCTCAGGACAGGCTCCTCATTTCGAGCGACGCCTTCGGTCAGCACTGGGCAACGAGCCAGCGTTTTGACGACGAAGTTGACGGTGAGGAGCTGATGCGCCATGCGGCAAAGTACTACGCAAACATCATACTGCTTTACTCTCCCCTCGTGCAGAAGCTCCTTGAAAAAGTGAAAAGCCTCAACCTGGACATCGATATGATCGCCCCGGATCACGGTTTGATATGGCGCAGTAATCCCCGTCGAATTATAGAGGCTTACGACCGATGGAGTCGCCAGATTGCCCGTGCCAAGGCGGTGGTGGTCTACGACACCATGTGGAAGAGTACGGAAAAAATGGCCCACGCCGTAGCCGAAGGTCTCATGGCAGAGGAGATTGAAGTAAAGCTGATGAGTCTTAAAGCCTGCCATCGCAGTGATGTGGTAACGGAAATACTGGATGCGAAAGGCGTTGCCGTGGGATCCCCGACCCTCAATAACGGCCTTTTTCCAACCGTAGCCGATCTTTTGACCTACCTGAAAGGCCTGAAACCTGCCGGTAAGCTCGGCCTGGCCTTTGGCTCTTACGGCTGGAGCGGTGAAGCAGCCAGGATAATAGCCGATTATCTCCGGGATATGAAGTTTGAGCTGGTCCAGGATCCGTTAAGGGTAAATTATGTTCCCGGCAAGGATGAACTGAAAGACTGTTTTGAAGCCGGTAAAAAACTTGGGGCTAAAATAAAGGAAAGCCTTTCTTCGTAAATCTCGGAGGTGCATGATGGATACGTTGCTCCTATCAAGACTTCAGTTTGCGGCGGCAACGTATTTTCACTTTCTCTTCGTGCCGCTTACACTGGGTTTGTCCATCCTTATTGCGTTGATGGAAACCCGGTACGCCAGAACGGGCGATGAAGTCTATCGGAGAATGGCCCGCTTCTGGGGAAAGATCTTTCTGGTAAATTTCGCCGTAGGGGTTGTTACCGGAATAACTCTGGAATTTCAGTTTGGTACCAACTGGGCAAGATACTCAAAGTACGTGGGTGATGTCTTTGGATCTCTTCTTGCAATCGAAGCCTCGGTGGCCTTCTTTCTGGAATCCACATTCATAGCAGTCTGGGCTTTCGGCTGGAACCGACTTTCTCCCAGAGCACACGCAATCAGCATGTGGCTCGTGGCAGCGGCATCCAACATCTCTGCTTTCTGGATTCTTACGGCAAATGCCTGGATGCAACGTCCTGTAGGCTATGTTATAAGAGGTCCAAGGGCAGAGCTCGAAAATTTCTGGTCCCTCATAACCAACAGCTTTGCTCTCCACGAAATTGCCCACACTCTGGCGGCCTCTTATATACTCACGGGTTTCTTTGTGGCCGGTGTCAGCGCTTATTATCTGCTGAAAAAACAGCACCTTGACCTTTTCAAGAAATCCTTTGCCCTGGGAATCAGCATGGCCCTTATTTTTTCCGTCGTGGAAGTGCTTCAGGGGCACATGCACGGAGCAGAAGTTGCCCGATATCAGCCCACCAAGCTCGCCGCAATGGAGTCCTTCTGGGAGACCAAAAGTCACGCTCCCCAGTACCTTTTTATAGTACCCGATGAAAAAAACGAAAGGAACCTTGTGGAATTTGGCGCTATCCCCGGTGCTCTTAGTATGCTGGCCTATCATTCTCCGGATGCAACCGTAAAAGGCCTGAAGGATTTTCCGAAAAACGAGCGCCCACCGGTTACCATAACCTTTATTGCCTTCAGAACAATGATCGCCCTTGGTTTTCTCTTTCCCGTTATTGCCGCCATCGGATGGTTAAAGCGAAAAACCATTGAGCTTCACCCAGGACTTTTAAAACTCTTTCTGTGGATGATCCCTCTTCCTTACATTGCGGCTCAGGCTGGATGGACGGTTGCAGAGGTAGGTCGCCAACCCTGGGTTGTTTACGGACTGATGAGAACGGCCGATGCCGTATCACCGATAGATAGAACGCAGGTAATCCTTTCTTTCGTTGGACTCGTTACACTTTACACGATTCTCGGGGCCGTTGCCGTCTATTTGATGATCCGTTTTATCAGGAAAGGCCCCGAAGCTCCGGAATCAAACTAAGGAGGGTCCGACAATGCTTAACACGATATGGTTTCTTCTCTGGGGATTGATCTGGGCCGTCTACTTTGTTCTTGACGGCTTTGACCTGGGGCTGGGAACTCTTCATCCGGTAATTGCCCGAAACGAAAAGGATAAGAAGACGGTCTATCACGCCATGGGGCCTTTCTGGAACGGTAACGAAGTTTGGCTCATAACGGCCGGAGGAGTTACCTTTGCGGCCTTCCCCACTGCCTATGCCGTTCTGTTCAGCAGCTTTTACGCCCCCCTGATGATGATCCTGTTTGCCCTCATCATAAGAGGCATAAGCCTTGAGTTTCGGGAGCACTCTCATGACAGGGGCTGGAAGAAAATATGGGACTTCGGCACATGGATAGGAAGCGCGATTCCTGCAATTCTGTTCGGAGTGGCCTTTGCCAACATATTTCAGGGTATACCTATTGACGGAGAAGGCCGCTTTCACGGAACTCTTTTAACCCTTCTCAATCCTTACGGGTTGCTGGGCGGGATTCTTTTCTGTTTGCTCTTTTCCTATCACGGACTTTTATGGCTCCTGGCAAAAGTGAACGAAGGTGAGCTAAGGGAAAGAACCCTTCGGATGGCCAGGACTCTCTGGGTTCCTCTGGTTCTGTCAATTGTGGCCTTTTTGATTGCCACATGGTTCAAGACCGATCTTTATCGGAATTACCTGGAGAATCCCATTTTCTACTCCGTTCCGGCGGTCATTATTCCCGCCGCGGTTGTAGGCGGCCTTGTAGCATCGCGATACTACCTTGGAAAACCGAAGAGATGGCTACCCTGGATATGTTCGGCGGTGATGATAATCGGCACAACCTTTTTCGGAATACTCGGACTCTATCCCAACCTGCTTCCATCGAGCATCGATCCCAGGTTCAGCCTCACGGCCTTCAACGCATCCTCAAGCCCTTTAACCCTCAAAATCATGCTGACCGTCGTTCTGATCTTCGTGCCAATCGTTATTGCCTATCAGCTATGGACCTATCGGCTTTTTGCTTATCCGATAACGGATGACGAAATGGCCAAAAGCGAGCTGTATTGAAAACGAAAGAGCCGCAGGTAGATATCCTGCGGCTCCCTTTCTCATTTACGATGCTCTTCCTTGTCCCTGAAGACCAGGACGGGGCGCATTGTTCGTTTCACCAGAGTCAAAGCCTCGTCGCTTATGATCTGAAGATACTTAGGCCTGTTATGACCATAAGCTCCCAGGACCACGAGATCGTAGTCTTCGTTCATTATTTCCTTTATCGTCTCATCTACGAAATCGCCTTCCACGACCTTGGTGACCGGAGCATGACCGAATTTTTCCAAACTCGATCGACCTTCCATAACACACTTCTGGGCGAACTCTTCCGTCTCTCCCAAAGCCTTTTCCCTGACGTGAAAAACGGTGATCTGAGGCTTTTTTCGCTCAAGCATAGGTGCTATGAACTCAAGGGCTTTCTGATCGCAGGATGTTCCCCTGTAAGCAACGAGAACTCGATGTATGTTGCGCATTTCTCTCACGATGAGAACAGGGCGTCTGGCGTGATGCAGGATCTTATTGTGCACATTACCGAGAAGTAGCCCTCTGAGAGCCGAATGTCCGTGTGAACCCAATACGATAAGATCGTAGTCTCCTCTCTGAGCCTCCGCCAAGATCTCCTCGGCGGCATCTCCAGTGACAATCTTTGGCTCACAGGGAACCTTACCCGCAAGGCACACCTCACAGACATTCAAAATCTGCTTCTCGACTTCTTCTGCCTCTTCCTCGACCTTTTCCTCCAGGCTCTTCTTCTTGATAAAGGGTACTTCAAAATCATGCTGTAGATAAAAGGTAACGTCGGGTTTTACGTATATGGCCTCTACCTGAGCATCGCAGTGCTCGAGGAGATGGCAGACATATCTCAAGGCTACCCTTGATTCCGGGCTTGTATCCACACCTACGAGTACCTTTATCATCGTTTCCCCCTTTAATGGCCTCCTGTGCCCAATACCCCTGATGCCGCAACCGAAAGAACAATCACTTCCGCAATTACGATCATGACGAAGGGCCAGTCCTTCTGTTTTACGTAGGCAGGTATCAGGGTGATAAATCCGACTATGGTCATCAAGGCAAGAAGGGCTATGCCGATAAAATTGAGGAAGTCTCCTTTGTTCAGCAATCTTACCCATCCCCAGCCTACAGGGATCTTGGCCTGTTCCACGTAGTGATGGACGTTGTTGGACCAGTATTCACTAATACGGTCCATAGGAACATAGGGTTCCAGAATTCCGGTAAGATATATAAAATAAGTAACAAGCATAATGGCAATACCGAGCCAGCAACCGTAGAAAAGAAGGTCGGCATAAAGAATCTGCTCAGGTCTTGCCTTGGCTTTCGCTTTCAAATCTTCCATGTTTTATCCCCCCTTCTCACAGGAGTTTTAACCAATACCAAAGCCCTTCAAAAATGCTTTAATCCCAGCAAAGAGAAGGACAACTATGACTATGTAACGTATTACCTTGGGCTTGGCCACGGCGAGGACCCTGACTCCGACAAAGGAACCCAGCATCAGGCCTACTATGGAAGGGATTGCCATCAGAGGTATGACGCATCCCTGGTTGAGGTAAACCCATGCTGCCGATGTGTCCGTAATGGACAGCAGGAATTTGCTCGTGCCCACTGCGACCTTTAAAGGAACACCCATAAGCAGATTGAGGACCGGAACGTTAGCCCATCCCGCACCGAGGCCGAACATACCGGCCATTACCCCGATGACTATGAAAAGGATCAACCCGGCAAGGGTTCTATGGGTCTTCCATTCAACGACCTCTCTTGTGGACTCTTCCCAATAAGCACCGGACATACCAAGGGCCAGACCGATAGCATCCTGTTTTTTCACCTCTGGTCGTTCTACGTTTTTCGATGTTGCGAGTAGAACCGCTATGAAGATGATGGTTCCTCCAAGGCAAATCTGCACTATGTTTCTGGGCAGTGCCAGTCCGATGAAGGCACCCAGTATGGCGCAGGTGGATGCTATTAAGGCAACGGGTATTGCAAGGCGCAAATTGGCAAGGTTTCTTCGGAGCAGTCCGGGACCTGCGGCAAGGGCACCTGCCAGAGCAACAAGCAGTCCCGAGCCTCTTACAAAATCAAGATGGAAGGGAAAGAATCCGCTCACCAGAGGTACGTACAACACTCCTCCTCCCACTCCGGCAAGGACGGCAATAATCCCGAGAATAAAGCAGAAAATGAAGAGCACAATGACCCAGAACCACCAGGGTTTTCCTCCCTGATTTCCTTCAACTACTCGCGCGGCCGCAAAGGCGGTAACAGGATGAGCCGAAAGGAAAACTGAAAACGAAAGAAGGTAAGCCCAAAGGCCTTTCCACTTTGAAGTAAAAGCCCTTACATTCATAACCTCCCCCCTTTAGGTGCTTGAAACGATCGATTACGAAACACTATATACTTTTTTTCACAAGAGCCTGTCAAAGTAATATTATGAACTTTAACCCCGCCGATCACTTCTTCAAGTGTCACATTGTTCCTTTCGATGACGGTGTGCCGGGGTAAATCGTGGAAGGCCGTGTGGCTTCATACAGTGCCCTTCCCAGGGCTTTAAAGAGGGCTTCAACCATGTGGTGTGAATTTGAGCCGTAGCGTATGTGGGCATGGAGGGTTATGCGGCCGCTTGAAGAAAGTGCCCGGAGAAACTCTTCTATAAGCTCTGTCTCCATTTCACCCACCCTGTGACCCAGTGAAGAGCACCTCGAGTAAACCAGATAGGGCCGCTTTACCAGATCTACGCAAACCTCGGCCAGAGCCTCGTCCATGGGTATGCAGGCGTACCCGTAGCGACGGATTTGTTCCCGGTTTCCCAGAGCCATATCCAGAGCTTCACCGAGACACAGACCCACATCCTCCACGGTGTGGTGACAATCTACATGCAGGTCTCCCCGGGCAAGAATCTTAAGATCTAGTGCCCCGTGAACTGCCATCAAGGTAAGCATGTGATCGAAGAAACCGATCCCCGTCGAAACATCTACCTTTCCGGTACCGTCAAGGTTCACCAGAGCTTCAACTTCGGTTTCTTTCGTTCGCCTCTTTACCGAACCGGACCGCCCTTCCATTCCCGTCTCCTCAACGCTTATTCCGAAAAAAACTCCTCTTCAAAAACACTATCGATTTTATGCCTCAGTGTGTCAACATCATCGGCATGAACCCACTCATAACCCGGTTCTTTCCGGAACCATGTGAACTGGCGTTTGGCATAATGCCTGGTTTCCTTCTGTATTTCCCTTACGGCTTCCTCAAGACCCTTCTCCCCGCGGAGATATTCAACCATCTGGCGATAGCCTATAGCCTGCATGGGTTTCAGATCAGGGCCATATCCCATCTCCAGAAGCCTTTCCACCTCATCGACCAATCCATTTTTTATCATGTCGAGAACTCGCCGGTCGATCCGCCCGTAAAGTTCATGCCTGTCCCGAAACAGAAAGATTTTCAGGGCTCTGTAAGGGGACTCCGAGAAGCGATGCTTTTTTTGAAAGACCGATATGGGAAGACCCGTGGTTTCAAACACTTCGAGGGCTCTTAGAATCCGTTGCCTGTCGTTTGGGTGAACCCTACAGGCCGTATCAGGATCCACATCCTGCAACCTTCTGTACATCACGCCAATTCCGACCTTTTCACACTCCATCTTCAATCTCTTCTGAACCTCCGGATTGCCCGGGATCCCCTTACATATTCCCCTTGTGAGAACTCTTAAGTACAGGCCCGTACCTCCCACCACCAGTGGCACCCCTCCTCGACTCCAGATCTCTCGAATGACTCCGTCGGCGAGCTCCCGAAAGATACCGGCATCGAAATGCTCATCGGGGTCAACCACATCCAATAGATGGTGGGGGACTATCAGTCTTTCCATTTTTGACGGTTTTGCCGTCCCAATGTCCATGAATCTGTAAACCTGCATGGAGTCGGCATTGACAATTTCCAGGCCGTATTCCCGGGCAAGGCGCAGGGTAAGTGCGGTTTTACCCACCGCCGTCGGACCCGCAAATATTATGATGAGGGGTTTGTTTCGTTCTTCTTTCAAGGTTTTTATCTTCATGAAATCAGGTTCTTTTAAAGAGGCGATCGACTTCCTGTCTGGTCAGTCTGATCCAGGTCGGCCGACCGTGAGGGCAGGTAAGCACTTCCATCTCTCTGTCCATCTCTGTGAGGAGCCATTTAATTTCTTCCTCCCGAAGATATGCCGCCCCGCGAATGGCATTATGGCATGCCACGGTCTTAACGAAAAGGTCAACAAGTTCACTTATTCCCAACCCGTGATCAAGGGTCTTTATGAGGTCTTTAACGACGGCATCGTGGCGACAGGGCGGCAAAATTGCAGGGACGGATCTGATCATGGCTGCCGACATATCCAGTTTATCCACATCGTAGCCCAGAACCTTCAGGGTTTCACATCTGTCTTCCAGCCGTTCCGTCTCTTCTGCCGAAAGCTCAACCAGTATGGGCCTGACGAGCCTTTGAGACATTAGAGGAAAGGAGGTCCTGGACAACCTGTTGTAGAGAATTCTCTCGTGAGCGGCATGAACGTCGATTATCACAATGCCTTTCTCATCGCGGCAGGCCAGATAGGTTCCATCGATCTGACACAGGTACTGAAGACGAGCAAAGAAGTCCGGATTATCGGTCCACCGGGTAATTCTTTCTTCTAATTTAAGGTCCCTCTCCACTTCCCTCGGTTTTAAAAGGGTATTTAACGATTGTTCCGCGCAGTAAACAGAAGAACTGGTAAATTTTTTTCCGGGAAGGGAGCGGCGGGCCAGATCGATTCTGGATAATGCCGATCTGATCTCATCGCCAAGGAGTCCGTTAATGCGGGAAGGTTCTCTGAACCGGACTTCTCTTTTCGTGGGATGCACATTCACGTCCACGAGTTCGGCAGGAACTTCCAGAAATATGACGGCCGCGGGATATTCATCGGCGGGTATGTAGCCGGAAAAGCCGTCCCGGATAATCCTGCTTAACGTGGAATCTCTAACCGATCGACCGTTAACGAAAAGGTAAAGGTGCTTCCAGGAAGGAAATGTCAGCTCCGGAGGGCTTATAAAACCCTGAAACCTGTAGCCATCTCTTTCACCCGAGAAGTACACCAGTTTTTCTGCAATGTCCCATCCCAGCACCTGACCTACCCGTCTGGACAGATCGCCGGTCTTTGGATAGTCGAACACAATTTTTGATCCCTGACAAAGGCGGAAATGGATTCCCGGGTACGCCAGGGCAATTCTCTGTAGAAAATCGACGATGTGATACCGTTCCGTGGTCTCCGCCTTGAGAAATCTCTTCCTGGCAGGAAGGTTAAAAAAAAGGTCTCTGACGGTAACCCTGCAGCCCACGGGGCATCCCGTATCGTTTACTTCCCGGATGGTGCCGCCTTCCACAAAAACCTCGGTACCGAGTTCTTCTCCTCTGGAACGAGTGACCATCCTTAAACGACTGACCGCAGCTATACTCGCAAGCGCCTCACCACGAAACCCCAGAGTCCCTATTCTGTAAAGGTCGTCCGGGGAGCTGATTTTGCTGGTTGCGTGTCTTTCCAAGGCCAGCAGAGCATCCTCTCTGTCCATTCCTTCCCCGTTGTCCGTAACCTCCACGAGCTTCTTACCGCCGCCTTCGATAATCACGGTTATGTTATCCGCCCCGGCATCAATGCTGTTCTCAACAAGCTCCTTGACAACGGCAGCCGGCCTTTCTATCACTTCGCCTGCGGCTATCTTATTACATAACACATCGGGAAGAATGCGAATTTTCCCCATGGCGATTTTTTACCCCATTTTTAATAGTTATGTTGACATTCTGGATTATAGTGTGTTTTTTATTATAGTCATAAAAATAAGGCTCAGCAATTAAGCTCAAGGCTTTCTTGGTACGCTGGCTACGAAAGGAGCGGTACGATGCAGGTTTCCGTACCGGAGTGTGAAAACATTATACGACTTATCGCAGACGTGGTCGAAGCTTATACAGTAGCATTGATTCACTGTAATCGGTCTCGTTCCAGGATGTCATGTCTGTGTCATCACTCTCTGAGCAAACACTTTCAGGCGGAAAAAATCGTTCCCTTTGAAAAAAGCGGATTGCTTGCCCAGATAATAACGGTGCAACAGATGACCCATTGCGACAAGCTTGAGAACAAACCCATACACTCTGTTATGCCTTTTTACTCTGAAGAAGAAAACCTGATAAAAGCTTTTTGTATGTTTCCCGTAAGTAAGTGGAACGGCGTGCTCTATGTTGACACCAAGCACAAATGGTCCTTTTCACGAAAAGAACTCATGTGGATGCAACACGGTGTAGCGCTCATCTCCGATGCTTTAAAAAATCTGGAAGCTCGTGTGCAACGGGACGACTATGCCGAGTTGTTGACGTTCTTTTACGCCATCGACCACTCTCTGGACAGTTTTGACAATACTTCGCAGGATTCACTACAGGATATTCTGGACAGAACGTCAAGGTTCATAAAGGCCGATTACGGATTTCTGGTGTCGAGAAAATCTCCGGCAGGCGAAATAGCCCTGGAGGGGGTTACATCTTCCGCAGAATCCTTCCTCAGGAAGCGCATTAGCTTTTCCGGGACACTGATAGAACATACCTTTGAAAAGCGCCAACCTGTGATTGTGTTTCACCCTTCCCTTCACGGCAGGGAGATCAGCGTGATAAATCCCGGAGAAGCTCTCGGTCGGGACGGTTATTTTTATGGATTCTACGAGAAAACTCACGATAGCGAATGGGTTATGGCCTTCGTGTCTCAGAGAGAAGGCAATAACATAGGTTCGGACCACATATACGGCGTCAGACGTGCTTTCAGGCTTTTGCTCGGAGAAATAGAAAGAGACCGGCTCAGAAGGGAGTGCGATTTTAAGACCCTCTATGATCCTCTCACCGGCTTCCTCAACTCCAGGGCCTTTCAGATGGCCCTCCAGCAAAAATTTCAGCAGGCGGTAAGCCAAAATACGAGCCTTGCTCTGGTTATAATTCAGTGGGAACCCTATCTTACGCTCTGCACTTTAACGACTCCAGAGCTCCTCATGGACTGGACAAGGCAAATTGCATTGGCCCTAAGAAGCAACCTACTGGCCCCGGAAATGACCGCAGGAGTGCTTGGAGAGAATCGAATCGGCATAATTCTCAGCGACCCCGATCAGGTGGCCGGACACATTGCCTTCGCCAGGCAGTCCGAACATTTCCTGACCAGCCTGGAACTGGGCAAACGTTTGAAGCAATATCTGAGGTTTTATGCGGGTACTGCCGTTTATCCCCACGATGTTGCCCACATACCCGAAATGTGGAACAGGGCTTACACATCCCTTCTGGAGCGTATGAGAAGTTCAAACGGGCGGAACTCAGCGACTGACGAGGCAGTTCTTTCCGACGACGAAGCCCTGAAGGTACTTACAAGTTCTCGACGGACCTTACGGGCATAGTTTTTCAGAAATATCATGTCCTCATAGGTAAAATAATCGCTTCGACAGGCAAAAAAGGAATTGTTGTGATATAGAGGCTCTTCTCGAATGTTGAAAGAGCTGGTTTCGCAGGCAACCTGCCACATTGGCGTTCCCGGCACCGGTGAATATTCGGAAATAAAAGGCAGAACGCCCAGCTCGCCAACAAAATCTATGGATGCTTTTACTTCATCAGGGGTCTGCCCCGGAACTCCGCACAGGATATAAGCCCCTATTTCTCCTGTAGTCCAGCCGTGGTCGAAAAGCCTTTTCACGGCCACCTTGAACTCATCGCTGTACGTTTTTCCTCCCCAATCTCTTTGATGCCGAAATCGAGACGTTTCAAAACCCAGGCGTATTGTGGTAAATCCGGCATCTCTGAGCAACCTTACCACCCCATCTCTGCCATCTCTGTCCGAAATCAGAGCTCTTACGTGGAGTGCGTTAGGAGTGTGAAAACGAACCTTAATACCTTCATCTATCACCCTCCTGAGTACCTCCTTTAGACTTTCCCAGGAGGTCATAAGGAGTGCGTCGTCGTAGAAGGCAAAATCGCCGATTCCCTGCTCCAGTCCGTCGTAAATCTCATTCAGCACCACTTCAGGCGGACGAACGGAGTGCACGGGATAAAGATTTGACGATGCACAATAGGTACATCGATAAGGACAACCAACTCCGACCAAGAGGACTCTGTAAGGAGAGGCAGGTAAGAGGTCCCATGCCGGCGGGGGATAGCCGGAGAAGGCCTTCCACAGTTCTCTATTTTTCAGTGCTATGTCGAATTTCGCCTCCAAAAAATCGGGGATATCTTCCGGTGAGGAGCAGAAAACGAAATCGGCTCCCGAGTTGGCAGAGGCGTGGTCCGGACAAAGCCTTGCATATATTCCACCAAGCCAGACGGGCACGCCGGGCCATAGTTCCCGAAGTTTCTCGACGGTCATTCGGACACCGGGATACCAGTAGGTCATTACACAGGAAACCCAGATCAGATCTGGCACCCTCGGAATTTGAGATGCCCTCTTCAGAAATATCTCGTCGGGTATGCCATACCGGAAGTACCTTCTCGGAAAGTCCCCGTATGCCTCAGGGGTTTCGATTACCTTCTTGGGGAATTTACCCGTCCCGTAAAATCCTTCCTTTGAAGGCACGAAGCCGTCATAGGAGTTCACCACATCCGGCTTCAGGCGTTCAAGACAATCAATAAAGGCAACATCAATTCCACTTTCTCTGAGCAAAGACGCCAGAAAAAGCAAACCAAGGGGTTTTGACCAAAGATCGTAAAGAGCGAAGTCCGTAACCCAGGGATTTACCAGGACGACCAGAGGCCTTCTCATAACTATTTACCGCTACTCCTCAAGCCATGAAGGATTTTCGAGCTTACCGGCTGCAAACCTTACTATATCTTCTCAGAAAAAGGCTTCAAAAAAATATCGTGAATCATTATAGACCATAGGCGACAGACAGTTTAGCAGAGATTTAGGAGGTTTCCTGTGAGAGCGGTGATACAGAGGGTAACCGAGGCCCGGGTGACGGTAAAAGGAGAGATCGTGGGGGCGATAGGCCGGGGATTGCTGATTTTGGTCGGTGTGGGATCAGATGATTCAGAAGCCGATGTATCCTACATGGCCGAAAAACTGGTTAATTTACGAATCTTCGAAGATGCCACGGGAAGGATGAACCTTTCTCTGAAAGACATATCCGGCGACCTTCTGGTAGTATCCCAATTCACCCTCTATGGAGACTGCCGTAAGGGAAGACGACCCTCCTTTACAGATGCCGCACCGCCTGATAAGGCCAGGAAGCTCTACGATCAACTGGTCGAAGCTTTGCGCTTGCAGGGAATTAAAGTACAGACCGGAAAATTTCAAGAACACATGGAGGTGTATCTCGTAAACGACGGACCTGTAACACTTTTGATCGACAGCAAAAAGGTTTTCTGAGCAGGGAGGATGTTTTCCATGAACGGAAAAGCTCATAATGTTCCTGAAGATCTTCCACCATGCGGCATAAAGGTTGATTCAGAAGGAAACTGGTTCTACGAAGGCAGGCCTATCATTCGGGAAGACATACTGAAGCTTTTCTATTCGAACCTGCACTTTAGCCGTGAAAAGGGCTTCTGGATAGAGTGGCAGGGTAAGGCCTGCACTCTTGATGTGGAAGACACGCCTTATGTCGTGATCGACGTTGAGAAAAAGGAACAACCCGGCGGCAATGAATACTTTTTACTGCGCCTGAGGCATATAAAGGAAACGGAGCAGCTTGATCCCCGAACCCTTTTTGTCGGCCGGGGCAATGTTCTTTACTGCAAAATCAAAGGCGGAGAAGTTAAAGCAAGATTTTCACGCCCGGCTTATTACAGACTTGCAAAATGGATTGAAGAGGACAACGGAACCTTCTATGTGTGTCTTAATGGAAAAAGATATAATATTGCGTACGGCGACTTATAAAACCGCCGTAGCCGGAGTCGCCCCTGCCGTATCGCCAGCTAAACGATCGGCAGGGGCTGAACACAGAATGTTCAGACCTTTTTAGAATTCCGTCTTTTCAGTTCAGACCATCTTCGTAAAAATCCAACACCTCTCTTAAACAGCGGGTGTTCTTTGAAGGATGGACTAAGTATGCCTTTACTCTCAAGAGCCTTTCTAAGACATGTGGCTACAACTTCGCAGGATACACACTCCGGATTGGGCTCAATAAACCCCTTTTCGTTTTCCGGACACACCCTTTCCGGATTACCAAAGCACTCCCTTTCCGTGTCCATAAGGCTATTCGATAATTTCAAGAACGGCGCGCTTCCTCAGCTTAGTTGCCGCCGCATTGAGGATTGTTCTGATGGCATGAGCGTTTCGCCCTTCCCTTCCTATTATCTTACCGAGATCCTCTTTAGCCGCTCGAAGCTCGATCACACAGGTATTCTGACCCTCAATCTCCCTGACATCGACCTTCTCGGGATGCTCGGCAAGAGCCCGCGCAATAACAGCCACCAATTCTTTTAGCTCCTTCATACGCCCTACTCCGCTCGTTTAAGGTTTACAGGATTAACTCATTGCCCTACAATACCTATAAGGTTTTCACTCAAGAGCCTCTTACAGAATAAGGGGTTACACCTTCAGATCGTGTGTGGATGTACCAAACGACGATAGTTTATGACGCACTCATGCTACCACCCTGCTACCATAGGGGAAAAGGGGAAAAAGTGTCAAGAAAATTATAAACATCCAGAGACACACGGTAATGGGAACCCGGAACCAGCTCATATCCTACCAGTACGAGATGGCCGAAATCCTGTCCCTGGCTACATCGATCGTAAGAGGACTTGATCCGGAGTTCCTCATGTCAGGATCGCTGCCGCGAAGATTACTGGAAAGTATGGAGCTCTTTTATCGAGTATATGATGAGTCATGCCGGATGTATCTTGCCTATATTAAAGAGAAGCTGGGTCGAGAGGTTTCATGCCAAAGGGGATGTTCGTGGTGCTGCTATCAAATGCCGTCAGGCCTCTACTCCTTTGAATATATTTACATCTACGAAGGGCTAACCAGGGCGAATCCAAAAACTCTTTATCTGGCCAGGTTACTCGACCGAAGTGAGCACTTTTCCCTGATAATGCAAAAAGGAGAAAACGGCAAAAATCTCGAAAGGTATGTTTCAAAAAATCTTCCCTGTGCCTTTCTAAACCCCGATGATAACACCTGTGACCTTTATCACTTCCGACCCCTCTTGTGCAGGTCTTACTTCAGCCTGGGTCGCCCCAGGTATTGCCATCCCGGGAGATTCAATCCCGAAAGTAAGGACATAATTCATATTGAACCGTCCGGAAAGGTACGACAGGCCCTGATGGACTTCGATTCAAGCCTTCCTTTCAGGCTGTCTCCGATTATGAGTTTCGGAATCCTGGAATTTGGTATAAACATTATGAAGTGTAAGCCCATTCGCTGGACGGATACTTCCTGAGACCGGAGTGCCCGAAAATGAAGCAGACACTTGATCCCGTAATCAGTTACGTAAAATATGATTTGCCCCTGCCATCCCTTCAGGATAACACAGGCGACTGGGACAGGCTTGCAAGAGACCTTCGCAAGCGGGGCTATGAGCCTCTTTTGCCCTCTCCCGGCCGCCTGAAGGACCTGGCTTACAGAATAAGAGAATTGAAATTTCGAGGTACGGCTCTGCTCAAGTGGAACGGTTTTTTATGGGAGGTCCTGGAAATAAGGGCCTCTGAAAACAGAAATCCCCTTCTCGGTGCGGCTTTTGATTTAGGAACAACCCGAATTGCCTCTTACCTGGTGGACCTGCAACATGGCAGCATAATCCACCAGACTTCCGTGGAAAACCCCCAGATTCCCTACGGCGAGGACATACTGTCCAGGATTGTTTACGCAAACACACCGGAAAAGTTAAAACACCTGCAGGAATTACTCATAAACCGTATCAACGACACGATCCGAAATATTTTAAAGTCTGCAAACCTGAATCCCGACGAGGCTCATCGCTTTATCTACGCCGTAGCCGTTGCTGGGAATACAACCATGAGCCATTTTTTCGCAGGGCTTGATCCTTCAGGTATATGCAAAGAGCCCTATATACCCGTGGTCAACAGGTTCCCCCCTTTCCGAGCTTCTGAATTCGGACTCAGGGTCCATCCCGATGCGCTGCTATATCTGTTTCCCAACGTGGGCTCCTACTTTGGAGGTGATGTCGTAGCGGGTATAATTGCTACAGGAATGCATCGCAGTGAAGACATATCAATGTTAATCGATGTCGGAACCAATGCCGAGGTGGTATTGGGCAATAAAGACTGGATGATTGCCTGTGCAGGAGCCGCAGGGCCGGCTCTGGAAGGTGGAGTTGTGGAACGGGGTATGATGGCGGCTCCGGGGGCAATTGACCAGGTCAGAATAAATCCGGATACACTGGAACTGAGTTACCACGTCATAGGAGACGCCAGGCCTAAGGGGATATGCGGCTCGGGCCTTATCGACCTGATCGCCGAAATGTTTCAAGCGGGGCTACTCACCATTCAGGGAAAGATCAACAAAAAGCTCAAAAACAAAACGCACAGAATCATTGAGACGGAGGATGGAACTGCTTTTGTCGTAGCCCACGCCAACGAAACGGCCGACGGAGCCGACTTAACCATAACCGACATCGACATAGGCATTTTGCTTAAATCCAAGGCTGCCATGTACACCATTCTCAACATGATATGCAGAAAAGTGGGTATCGATATCCGCGATGTAAAAAAAATTTACGTAGCAGGAACCTTTGGAAACCATATAGACCCGAAAATGGCCATAAGGATAGGGATGCTTCCGGATCTTCCTCTCGAAACATTCATTCCCATGGGCAATACATCGGGAAAAGGAGCAGTGCAATTTCTGCTCGATAGAAGGGTGCAACGGGAAGTTGAGGAAATATGCGACAAAATCACGTACATTGAACTCAACGTAAACGTCGAACTCATGCATGAGTTCCGGGGGGCTCTTTTTATACCTCATACGGATCCCCGCCTTTTCCCCTCGGTTCGCATACCTGACGCCGCACGAGGATAGCGGGAAATGGCGTTTTTCAGGATCCTCTGGACTTCCATCACAATCGCGTTTTTCCTCATACTCTATTCCCTTTTCATATCGCCAAAGGGCCTTAAAGAGTACATTGAGCGAAGAAATCTTTATACGGAGCTGTCCAGGAGACACCAGGAGTTGATGACTGCCAACCGGGAACTTTACGATCGGATAAAGAAGTTTTCACAGAGTGCCGAATTTCGTGAGCAGGTAATCAGAGAAAAACTCGGTTGGACAGGACCAGGCGAAAAGATTATCGTGATAACGTCCGAAAAGGAAAACCCGCCAGGAAGGATCGGGGAGGGAAGAAAATGAACTATGATCGTGTTTTTTTCACAAAGTGGCGTCCTTTTTCAAATATGCTGTCCCGTTTCGACAGGTTACTTAAAAAATCCCATGTACTTGATGTGATCGAACCGGGGGATCTGGTTGCCGTGAAACTCCATGTGGGAGAACTGGGTAATCCCAATTACATCAGGCCTTTCTTTGTAAAGCATCTAATTGATAAGATAAAAGACAAAGGGGGCAAGCCCTTTCTTACGGATACAACAACCTATTATCCGGAGAAGCGATCAAACGGCTACGACCATCATGGAACGGCCGTTGCTAACGGCTTTGGTTACGCTCAGTTTGTCTGTGCAGACGGACTCAAGGGCGGATATGTTGTGCCCGTCAAAACCGGCGACGAACTCATACCGGAAATCGAGGTTGCCGGAGCATTGTATGAGGCCGACGCCATGATTGTGGTAACTCATGTGAAGGGACACCCTCTGGCAGGAGTAGGAGGGGCAATAAAAAACCTGGGAATGGGAGGGGTTTCCAAAAAATCCAAGCTGGTCCAGCACAGGCTTGTGGACATGAGACTTGAGGTAGAGAGATGCAATGCCTGCGGCAGTTGTGCCAAGGCATGCCGTTTTGGATTTCCCAGAATAGAGAACGATCATGTGGTTATCGATTCACCCGAGTGCATGCACTGCCCCATTTGCTCCAACGCGTGCCCCGAAGGGGTCATTATCATCGAAAACAGAGAACGCCTGTGCAGGGGACTTGCCATTGCCACCAAGGCGGTACTGGATACCTTCAGACCTGAAAAGGTAGCTTACCTCAATTTTGCCGTTACACTGAGCACCATATGCGATTGCGGACCGACACAGGCAGAGATACTCGGTCCGGATGTGGGAATCTTTGCCGGGTTTTCCGCTCTTTCCATTGATGCTGCGAGTTTCTCCAGCATAGACTACCGGAAGCTAAACGAGATGCACAAAACCGATTGCTGGGAGCAGGTCAGGTATCTGGCGTCACTTGGTGTCGAAGGTTCTCAGGAACCGGAAATTAAAGAAGTCTGATACGCCGAGAAGCTCCCTGAAAATATAGAACAAAACGTTGCTTCGCCTTATGGTCCTGGCGTCGAGTATTTCACCTATAAGGACCGGACGCCGGGATTTTTTTTCGTTGATCTGGATAACTCCTTCCGGGGTTACAACGTAGTCTGCAATGCTATCGTTTTCTTTAACCGGTATCATCAGATGCCTTCCGGCATTCCTGCCGTCCACACAGGCCACAGATAGGCAGTCCTTTTTGAGCCATCCCAGAAGGGCCATAACGCCTCGATGGAGATCGTAAAATCCCGTTCCGTCGCAGAGCAACGCACCCGTTCTGGTATTTGCGGCCACCACTTCGGACACGGTCATATCGATGAAAGGCTTTCTACAGGTTTTAAAGTCGATCTGTCTGCCGTATTTGCTAATCCGGTTTGTTCTTACGGCTACGAGCCGTGCACTGGGGGCTATGGAGGCAGGGTCAAGCAGGAAGAAGCTGTTTTTCAGTCGGGGCGACGGTAACACAACGATCTTACCGTCCATCAGGGCATTGTAACGCATTTGCTCCATCAAAGGACTGAGGGAAAGGTATATAAAACGGGCTTTTCTGTAGGCCAGCAGTCCTCTCAAACGCTCGCTGCACCTGTTAAGGCAGTGCTCCATCTGGCGAAGCAATTCTTCCGGGTTCAACCCGCTAAGAATGCTGATCCTCAAAGCATTTTTGCTCTGTTTCTGCCGCTCATACTTGTCTTTATTCCTGATGTATGGTCTAAAACACTCGTGCAATCTATCTTTTCGCACCATTCACTCCTTTCCATGATCGAGGTGATAGAACACAGGTTACATAAAACAAGATAGGAGGACGAAAAGATGATGAAAAGAGATCTTCGACCGGAAAATGTAAAAAAGCGTTTTCCCGACAGTATAGTACCGCTGGTTAACGGGAAGGCACTAATAATGGCGGCCAGAAAACACGGCACCATGATCATGGCCACCAACATCCGTTGCAGGCTTCCCGTTGAAGGGATTATCAGAGCTTCCATGGCTACGGGTGCTCCGGTGATGTACGAGATTGCCAAATCAGAGCTTGGCTACACGGAGTTTACTCCGGCAAGCTTTGTCGAATTTATAGTCAGGGAAAACGAACGGCTGGGTAACACCAGGGTGCCTTTTGCCATCCACGGTGATCACATCACGGTAAAAAACCCTTTGGAGAAGGAACCGGTACGCGCCTTAATAGCGGAAGAACTGGAAGCCGGGTTCACATCCTTCGCCATTGATGCATCTCACATGGAAAACGAACTGAATCTTGAAGCCACGGCCGATCTCGCCCGGCCCATAGTTGAACAGGGATTTTGTCTTGAAGTGGAACTGGGTGAAATCGGCGCAAAGAGCGGAAGCGCTGAGGGTTTTACGAGACCCGATGAAGCAGAGTGGTTCATAAGAGAGCTGGTTTCAAGGGGCATACACCCCGACCTTCTGGCCATAAACAACGGATCCATCCACGGAACCTATTTTGGGGCCGCCCAGGAAGGAATTCAGCTGGATCTGACCCTTGAAATCTGGAAGGCCATTCAGCCCTGGTCCGTGGATATCGCACAACACGGAATTACGGGGACATCCCTTGAGAAGATATCGTCCTTTATAAACTACGGCATACGCAAAGGGAATGTCGGAACCTTCTGGCAGAACATAACCTTCGGCTTTGCCATGAACCAGAACGGTAATGCCATTACGACGGAAGATAAAGGCTACGTTAAGAGACCTTACAGGGGAATTCCCGACGAACTGTGGGAAGAGATATGGGCCTGGGCAAAAGAAACCGGAAATGTGGGCGGCAATATAAAGAAGGCTAACAAGGTCTTTGCCGCCAAGCTTAACGCCATAGGTCGTGAATACAAAGAACGTATTACCTGGCAGGTTTACGAGGAAGCAGTTAAGCTATTTGAGGCCACCCGCTCAATAGGATTGGCCGATGAAGTCTGGGCGTGTCTGGAGGAACTGGGTTAAGCAGAAAAATTAATCCGGAACACCGGTACGGTGAACGGCCGGTGTTCTTATTTTTATGCCGGGAGGGTAATTTTGTAGTCCTATCGTCTTGATGAGATCTTGTGCAATGAGCTATATCTTTAAGCTGCCGAGGGGAAAGTGGTAGAGGACAGATTAAATAGAAACTTGAGCGCGGAAACCCTTTAATGCGCAAGAGGGAAAGACCCATGAAGAGCGATCGGATTATACGATCATTTCTTTTTTTTACTCTGGTTATTGTGGTTGTGTCAGGGCTATTTTTACCGTCCTACGCCGTCACAGAAAACGAGGTGATCATAGGTTTAAACATCCCTCTTACAGGTCCCTATGCCCTTCAGGGAAAGGACCAGATGAGAGCCTATAAAATGGCTCAGGAAGAAATAAATGCTTCGGGTGGAATACTGGGAAAGAAAATCAAATATCTTTATGCGGACAGTAAAAGTAATCCCGAAGTTTCCGTCGAAAATGTTAAGAAGTTTATAGCCCAGGGCGTTGATATGGTAACCGGCGGTTCTTCCAGTGGCGTGGCCGTAGCGGTCAGTCGGGTTTGTCAGGAAGCTAAAAAACTGTTCCTGGCCACCTTGACGTACTCGAACGACGTAACTGGCAAAGATGCTCATCGTTACACTTTCAGGGAAACCTATAATGCCTGGATGGCGGCGAAGGCTCTTGGGGCATATCTTAACGAAAGATTTTCCGGTGCTAGATACTTCTACATAACCGCCGATTACACCTGGGGCTGGACCACCCGGGATTCTCTGAAAAAATTTACCGGAACCGAAAACGCACCCGACGTACTGGTTCCTCTTGGAAGTCCGCGTCCCGAGTACGGGAAGGCCATCCGGAAGGCCCTGGAGACCGGCACCGACGTTCTGGTGCTCGTTCTTTTCGGCCGTGATATGATTTACGCCATGCAGGAGTGCATTGATCTGGGTTGTACCGACCAGGTTAAACAGATAGTGGTTCCCAATCTTGAAATTCACATGGCCATCGGCAGAAATCCACCTTATACTGCGGGTGTAATAGGGGCAGTTCCCTGGTACTGGGAAATCCCATACATTTATGGATATGAACGGGGAAAAAAGTTTGTGGAAGACTACAAGAAAAGATGGGGTGAAATGCCCGGATCCGGCGGTGCAACGGCTTACACCAACATCTACCTTTACAAATGGGCCGTAGAGAGGACGGGGTCCTTTGATCCCAGAAAGTTGATACCGGCACTGGAAGACTACACCTTCACTTTTCTTAAAGATCAGGAAACCATAAGAGCCTATGACCATCAAACGATTCAAACCGTCTTCGTCGTAAGGGGCAAAGCATCGGGCAGAGACATGTGGGATGTCTTCGAAGTAATTAAAGCATTCCCGGGAACCTTTGTTGCTCCGACACCGGAAGAGAATCCCGTAAGGCTTGAACCTCTGGACTAGCGTCGGGAGGTGATGCAGGAGGTGGAAAATTCCGTAACGACAGAACGAAGGCTGGTTGATACTCTGACTCTTCCCAACGGTCTGGAAGTGTTTTTTTACGATTGCTCGAGAAAAGTGGCTGGAGACAGATGGTACGTATGCCTTACCGTGGAAATACCCATCCCCGTACAGAAAGATCATTTTCGGGGACAGAGTGATCCGGAGAAGGCCTACGGAGAATTCACGCAGGCTTTCGGAGATACCTATGTCTTTCTCCAGAAGAAGGAAAGAAATTTCATAGACGAAAAGGAAGTTCAAACGCTGCTTCAGGCTATGAAGGACGATTTTATAAAAAACAACCTGTCCTATGTAGGGAAGGCTCAGTTTCCAATGCTTTGCATAAAAAAAGCTTACAGCGAATGGAAGGAACAGCAAAAGTGGAAGGTTCTGCACGAAGAAGCAATTCGTGTTGCCGACTCCGGAGAGTGATTTCCAGAGCAGGAGGATTTCATGAAGATAAGATGGCTTGTGCCCGAATACGAACGTTGTGATGTGCTTGTTCTTTTCTCCTTCGAAGACGAAAAAGAAGGGCTCGCCGAAAACAGGTGGTTTCGGCAATATTGCTCCTGGATGACCGAATCCTCGGCCTGGGAGCACTTTGCGGGTAAAAAGAAGCAGGTCTTTCACTCCTTTGCTCCCCGTGACGCCTTTTTTGAAAAATGCGTTCTGGCAGGGCTGGGCAAACGGAAAGATTTTTCAACGGACACATGGTACGAGGTCATAGCGGAAGTCTTTACCAGAATAACCCAGCTTGAAGGCAAGAACGTAGCCGTTCCCTTCCCGATTCTGTCAGCCCTTCAGGAAAATGCTTATGAACTTCTCAGAGAATTACTCTACGGTTTTTTTTCACTTTCTTATCGATTTACCCGGTACAAGACTTCTGAAGAACAACAGCGGGAAATTTCCGAGCAGATCGTCCTCCTTGAAGACGAGCCTTCCGGTGCACTTATCGATGTGCTGGCCTACATGGACACCCTAATGGGGCCGGTAAAGAGGGCAAGGGATTTAATAACGGCACCGTCCAACGATGTAACTCCGGAGAGTTTTGCCCGGGAAGCCGCCCGGGTTGCAGAGGCCCACAATCTGGGGTTGACCGTTATTTCTCAAAGGGAAGCCGAAGAAAAGGGAATGGGAGCTTTTGCCGCCGTCGCCAGGGGGAGCCACAACGAAGGCATAATCGTAATCCTCGAGTACTGTCCGAAGGGCTGTGAGAACGAAAAACCCCTGGTTTTCGTCGGAAAGGGAATCACTTTCGATACAGGCGGCATTTCAATAAAACCGGCACAGAATATGGAGTTAATGAAGCACGATATGGCCGGTGCTGCTGCAGTCCTTGGAACCATGGAAGCCGTGGGAATATTGAAGCCTCCCAGGCGGGTAGTGGGTATCATGCCTCTTGCCGAAAACATGCCCGACGGTAAGGCCTATAGACCCGGAGATGTGCTTAAAACTTACTCCGGAAAGACCGTTGAAGTTATAAGCACAGACGCAGAAGGCCGTCTCATTCTCTGCGACGCCCTGGCTTACGCAGTCAAAACGTACAGCCCGGCATTCCTTGCAGACATTGCGACCCTTACGGGAGCGTGCATAATCGCCCTCGGTGATAGAGTGGCAGGGCTTATGGGAAACAAAGATGAAACCGTCGAGCGGGTAAGACGGCTTGGAGAAAAGGTGGGTGAAAAGTTCTGGCCTCTTCCTCTGTGGGATTTTTATGCTGAAGACATCAAGAGCGACGTAGCGGACATGAAAAACGTCGGTAACAGAAAGGCCGGAACCATAATCGGCGGTATGTTCCTGAAACAATTCGTTCCCGATGAAATCCGCTGGGTGCACATCGACATAGCCGGCCCTGCCTGGGCAGAAAAACCCTGGTTCCACATGCCAAAAGGGGCAACCGGTTTTGGCATAAGAACCTTTATTGAGATCATAAGGAACTGGGATTAAAAGATGAAAAATGCGGATTTAGAAAATCGTTACGGGGCAGTCCTAAATGCTTTCCGTCGGGTTTATCCTGATCCGAAGCTTGCACTCCGCTTTGAAAATCCCTTCCAGCTCCTGGTGGCAGTAATACTTTCGGCCCAGTGTACCGACGAAAGGGTAAACAGTGTGACGGAGGAGCTTTTCAAGAAAGTCAAAGGTCCTGAAGACATAATTCGCATGTCTGACGAAGAGCTGGAGAATCTAATTCGCCCGACCGGCTACTACCGACAAAAGGCAAAAAGCCTAAAGGGGTGCTGTGAAGTTCTTCTGAAAAATTATGGGGGAGAGATACCCACCAGGATGGACGAACTTGTGAAACTTCCTGGAGTGGGGAGAAAAACCGCCGCAATGGTTCTGGGGAATGCCTTTGGCATTAACGAAGGCATAGCCGTGGACACACACGTCAGGAGGGTTGCACAGCGTGTGGGCTTGAGCGATCATGATACGCCGGAAAAGATAGAACAGGACCTTATGAAGCACATCCCGAGAGACCTGTGGACCTGGTTCAGCAATGCAACGATTCTTCACGGCCGTAATGTCTGCAAAGCCCGAAAGCCCAACTGCGGGGAATGCCCCGTAAAGGAAGTTTGTCGGTTTTTCATGAAGTCCGGAGGGGTTTGATAAACTAACATCCCTCCCCTTCTTCCACAGGGTGAAATTGCAAAAACATTAAAAGGAATGCCACACCTATCGAATAGATCCCAATAACGCCCATTCCGGCGGAAAAGCTCCAGTGTTCTCCCAGATAGCCGAGCAGGTAAGGAATTACCCCGCCACCTATGACAAAGGCTAAAGGCGGAGCTAAAGAAGTTGCAATACTCCTTTGCGTTGAAGGCACACACCGGGAAAGGGCAGCAAAGGCCGGAGCAAAAAACAGCGACACGAGGGCGGGCTGAAGGAAAACGAAAAGATTCATTAAAAAACCCTTGCTCCATACGAGGCCGACAAGAGCCAGACCCGAAGCGATAATGGAGCCTGCCATTGTGATTTTCATCCCCAGTCGGTCGCTCAGCCACCCTCCCAAAAAGGTAAGAAAAAGACAGGGAATCCTGGACATTCCCACGAGGACATTTGCCTTCGAGAGGTTGAGTCCTTTCTCATGGATAAGAAAAAGAGGTAGCATGCTATACACACCCACGGCGGCTCCAATCCCTGCACCGATGATGACCACCATCACCCAGAAACCAGGATAGCCGGTTACGGCCTTCACATGGCCCACTGTGGGAGGCTTCCCCGCAAAGGAACCAGTTCGACCCAGAAGGCAGAACAGGAGGCCCAACAAGACCGAAGAAGTCGAAATTACACAGAGCAATAAACGCCAGGACATCACATTAAAGGATGCTTCGACCAGAAAAGGGCCAATTATCATTCCCAAAATCGGAGCAGTCTGGTGAACGCCCATGGCCTTCCCCAGGTCCTCATGATCTACCGAAGCCGCTATCGTGGCGACGGCCGACGGGAGATGAAGCCCCGCGGAAAATCCCAGCAATATCAAAAAAATGCGCAATATTGAAAGTGAGGGGGCCAGGGTAACAAGAAAGAGACTCAGACCCACCAAAAAGGCAGAGATTATCAAATTTCCCCGGTGATTCCATCTGGACGAAAACAGCCCTGAAAGGATTTGTCCCGAAATGAAACCAAAAGCCATAAAAAGAAAAAAAGTTCCCGCCCCTTCGTGACTGATCTTCCATTCCCTTTCAAGGGTCGGCATCAAAGGTACAAAAATAAACCTCGCCAGAAAGCCAAGAAAAAACATCAGGCTAATGAGCACAACATCCCACAGTATGCGGCGGAGGCTCACGGGCTGGGGACAAACGCTGGAACTCAAGTCATACCTCCGGACAACGAAATTGACACATCAGTACCCGAACATTCGGGGAACAAATAGGGCAACACCGGGAACATAAGTAACCACAAACAATGTCACAATTTCAATCAACAAAAAGGGAAAGATCGCCTTGACCAGATCCACAAAATCCACGTTGCTAACGGAACAGCACACGAAAAGACAAAGCCCCAGGGGAGGCGTTATCAGCCCTATCATCAGATTCATTACGACAATGATGCCAAAGTGTACGGGATCAATTCCGGCATGCTGGGCGATGGGTAGCAGTATGGGCACCATAATTATGATTGCAGCAATTCCTTCGAGAAAACACCCCACGATGAAAAGCACCAGGTTAATCAGCAACAGGAGGACATAAGGGTTCTGGGAAATTGAGGTTATGGCACTTGCAATTTTTTGTGGAATCATCTCCGTGCCGAGAATCCAGGTAAACACGTTTGCGCAGGCCATAACGAGAAAGATGGTAGAGGTCGTCAACATGGCACGATAGAAAATGGAAGGAAGATCTGAAAGCTTAAGAGTACGAAGAACGAGTAATCCAACAATCACCGCATATCCTGCGGCGACCGAAGCGGCTTCTGTGGGTGTGAAGATTCCGCTGAGAATTCCTCCAAGGATGATAAGGGGCATGATGAGCGGGATGAGAGCCCCCCAGCAGGCCGCCAGAAATTCTCTCACCGAAGCCACAGGCCTTTTTGTTCCGTAATCGTATTTTCTGGAAATAACGTACGCTACGGCCATAAGTCCAAGGCCTATGAGAATCCCGGGAATAACTCCGGACAGAAAGAGAGCGCCGACGGAAACCGACCCCACCAGGGCATATATTACCACGGGAATACTGGGAGGAATGATCGGCCCTATGATCGAGGACGAGGCGGTCACAGCCGCCGCAAAGCTTTTACTATAACCGTCTTTTTCCATGGCAGGGATCAGGATAGATCCCAGCGCGGCCGTGTCCGCCACCGCCGAACCCGATATCCCGGCAAAAAACATACTGGCGACGATATTAACATGAGCCAGCCCTCCCCTGATATGTCCCACAAGAGCCGTGGAAAAGCGAACTATCCTTTCGGTAATTCCTGCGCTGTTCATAAGGTCACCGGCGAGGATGAAGAAGGGTACTGCCATAAGGGGAAAGGAATCCATACCCGTAAACATTCTCTGGGGGATAAGATGCAAAGGAATATCACCGGATATGATTAAAAAGATCATGCTGCTTAAAGCGAGGCAAAAGGCTACGGGAACCCCCAGCAACATGGTCAGAAGAAAAGAGCCCAGGAAAACCCATATCATACGATCCTCCGAGCACAAAGATGACAAAAGCCTCTAAAGATCATTCCATCAGCACAGTGTCTCTGGTGTCCGGACTAAAAAGCGTCTGCAAAAGCAATCGGAGGGCGTGGGTAAAGGTCATCCCCGCTCCGACGGGAACGGAAGAATAGGTCCAGAACATGGAGATGCTCATGGCAGGCGACAGTTGATCGGAAACCTTTAAGGCCAATTTCCATCCCTGATAAAAGATCACCAGCATGAGCGTCGCAACAACCGCGTGGATTCCGACGTTCACAAATCGCTCCATCCGTCCGGCAATAGATCGGGTAATTATGTTTACGGTCACATGGGCTTTGTCTGCATAAGCATTGGCACCGGCCAAGCAGGCAGCCCATATCATCAGGTATCTCGCGAGCTCCTCAGACCAGGGCAGAGGACTCTGAAGAAGGTAACGAAAGACGACCTGCGAGAGCACCACAACGAGCATGGCACCGACCATGATAGAGACCAGTACCCTGCTCAGCTTTTCGAAAAAGAGTGACGCCAGAATTATAAAGCCCGTCATTTCAGCTACCGCTCCGAACATTGAAGTGCCGGGCTCCGATTGTGAGCCCGGCTTCCAAAGCTTTATTGAGTTCTCTTCCCAAGCTCTTCCTCTGCCTGTTTGACCGCGGCAAGAACCTTGTCCACCCAGGACGGATCCACCTGCGTCTTCAACCATTCAATGACAGGACCCTGAGAAGCAGCTTTGAACTTCTCACGCTCCTCCGGCGTAGGAGAATAAACTTCCATACCTTTCTCTTTGAGCTTTGCCACGGCCATTGCCGAATTAAGCTGTTGTATGGCCCTTCCAACGTTGCCCGCAATTATGGCGGCTTTGTCTATTACGCGGCGCTGTTCCTCCGTCAGTTTATTCCTGTAAAAATCGTCGTTTATCAGTATAAAATCCGTGCCGTAAGAATGGCCGTCCAGCGTCAGATACTTCTGAACCTCGTAGAATTTGACGTTGTAGATCACGCCGGCAGGATTTTCCTGACCATCCACAACCTTCTGCTGAAGGGCCCCGTAGACTTCAGGCCAAGCGATGGGCGTGGGAAGAGCGCCCAGAGACTTAACCATTGTTATGTATATGGGAGACTCCATTACCCTGATCTTCAGCCCCTTTAAATCTTCGGGAGTACGCACCGGCCTTTTGGAATTGGTGAAGTGACGGAAGCCCGTTTCCCCATAAGCCAGATTTCTCAAGCCCGTTTCCCTGAGCAACGCCGCTGATAATTCTTGACCAAAAGGCCCGTCGAGAACCTTCCAGGCCACAGGCGCCGAACTGAAAAGATAGGGAATGTCAAGAACCATAACAGGTCGAAAATATCCGGCCAGAGCGGCCGACACGATGCACATCTGAATGGTTCCCAGCTTAGTCGATTCGATCATCTCCCGCTCGCCGCCGAGCTGATTGGAAGGAAAGACCTGAACTTCTACGCTCCCTCCCGTTTCTGCCTCAACGATGTCCTTAAAGACCCTTGCAGCGGCGCCTTTCTTTGAAATACATGGGTCCTCAGGATCGGAATGCCCGAGCTTTATGACCACCTTTTCTGCCTGAACAGAAGGCGCCGTCACAAGCCAGGCTACGAATAGCAAACAAAGGCTCACTACCTTCATGACTTTCCCAAACTTTTTCATAACAATTCCTCCTGCCTCGTGGTTGAACATTGATCCCGGCTCAGATGTCGGTCCGCCCTACTCAATCTCAAAAACCACCTTCACGGTCTCACCGTAGCGCAGAGCCTCAAAAGCGCTTTGCGCATCCTCAAGGGGAAAGGTCCTCGAGATCATAGGCTTGACGTTCACCTTTCCACTTTCCACCCAATTCATGGCCATGAGAAAGTGGTGCGGCAGTATGGCAACGTCACCGTGAACGGTCAGACCGTTACGAAGTAGTGTGACCGGGCTAATGGTGGCCTCCGGATAGAGACCGAACAGGATGACCCGACCTCTAGGAGCCGCCAGTTCAACAGCAAGGCGTGTCGCTTCAGGCGAGTTTGCCGTTTCCACAACGATATCTGCACCGTAGCCTGCCGTTTCTTCCAAAAGCGCCTTAACGGGATCTTCCCTGCTGATGTTTATGTTCCGATGAGCTCCCAAACTCTCCGCAATTTCAAATCTCTTTTTGTCCTGATCAAGCCCGATAACCATGATCTTGGAGGCACCTGCCGCCAGAAATGCCTGCAGATGGAGCATTCCCAGGGCTCCCGGTCCGATGATGGCAACGGTTTCTCCCGGCAACGGCTTTGCGAACTCCAGCGTTCTGACCGTCAGGCCGAGAGGCTCGAGGAGCGCAGCATCCAGAAAATCGACCCCTGGTGACAGTGGATGAACCAGCTTTGCGGGAACGACAACGTACTCCGCAAAGGTCCCGTGTCTGGTTATGCCCAGGTGTTCCCAGTCCTTACACATGTTTTTATAACCCACCTTGCACCACTTACACTTTCCACATCCCCACAGCGCTTCAAAGGCAACCCGCATACCCGGCTCTATACCCTGAACCTCGGACCCAACTTCTTCGACCACACCGGCACCTTCATGACCCATGATCAGCGGGATCGGAACGGGCTTTCGTCCTATGTAGCGATTCGTCAGGATGGAAACGTCGGAATAACAGATCCCCGCCGCCTTCACCCGAACCAGCACATCCTCGGGGCCGATTGTCGGCACGGGAAAATCAACAACCTGCAAAGATCCCGCATCCTGTGTAGCCTTAACGACAGCTTTCATTTTCAAGCCCTCATCTAAAATGGAGTTGCTTTGTCAGACCGGAATTGCCCACGCCACCTACGCTGGAATCCTTTAAGGGCGTATCAAACCTAGGGCGGAAAACCGAGCACATAGAGATGCTTACCTCCTTTTGTCGGACCCTTTAGAATGTCCTCGAGGAGTTTAGGATCTCGCTGACTCATTTGCTCAACAGGCGGAAGTTTACCCGGTGGGAAGCGCTCCAAAATGTCGTTGTGAAGCTTAACCATATAATCCAGAAACTTTTCGATGGAAGGAACGGCTTTTGCCGGATCCGCTTTGCTGGGTTTGCCAAGAACACCCTGAGGGTACATAACACATTCAATTCCGCAGGCACCAACCTGACAATGCCCGGGAATTGGGTTTCCGTAAATGTCGCCGCCTCGATCTATGTGACCCGGTGGAAGGTAGCCCCTTACCTCGGTATCTTCGGCCCATTCGGGCTTGCATAGCTCGGGAAATAGCGCCATTGATATTGACTGTTCGGCCTCGCAGGCGTGCTGGAAGGGATCATCGTATGGTCCGCCATGGGCCTTGTCCATCAGCGTTTCTCCCATAACCCTGGGCACATCAACGAAAAACAACATACAGGGTACCTGATAACGCTTGTTGAACTCCTGAAGAGCTGACGGGATGATGTACTCCTGTCCGTGCAGGCTTATCCAGATCTGTTTGCGAAATCCCGCATTCCAGAATCCCGCTATAATTGCCCGAATATACGCAGAAAATACATCATCGGGTATCACAATCGTCCCGGGTTGTCCGAGGTGATGGTAGGGATGAGAGCCGTAGTGTATGGGTTCCGCCACGGTACATCCCGTCACCTTGGCTACTTCCTCGGCAAGCCGCGTTACCACAAAGGTATCCTCACCAAAGGGCCCCGCGGCACCGTGATTTTCCGTCGAACCGACCGGAACTATCAGGATGTCGTTTTTTTTCAGCCTCTCCTCAACATCGCGCTTTGTCATTGTTTGAAAGTAAATTCCCGTCGGCTTGTCCATATGTCCGCCTTCCGGCGGAAGTTTCCACTTACCCATACCTTTACCTCCTTTAGTCTTCCTTCGATACACGATGGCTCGGCAGTTGTGGCGAATAAATCCAGACGAATTTCAGGTCCACATCGCCGGTGTTGATTATTTTGTGAAGCTTCCCCGGTGGGTTGTAGATGCACACACCCGGTTCAAGAGGTATCTCTTCATCTTCCGTAACGAAAAGGCCCTTTCCTTCAAGAAAAAACATGACCTCTTCCTCGTTGTCGTGCTTGTGCTCCGGGACCATTCCTCCGGGATGAGTACAATTCAATCCCATGGCGAGGTTCTTCGCCCCCACAGTTTTTTCGGACACCAGAATCCAGGACGTCCGGGGCGGTTCCCTTCTCTCACCCTCAACATCCTGCAGGCGAATTACTTTCACACCAGCCATTTCTCCCTCCAGAGTTATTCTGTTACTCATCGCATGTAGATTCCGCCGTTGATGTCCAGGGTGACCCCTGTGATCCAGCCCGCACCGTCGGAAGCAAGAAACAACACAGCTTTTGCAACGTCCTCTGGATAACCGTCTCGATTCACCGCTCTACCCACATTCCATCTCGCAAAAACCTCCGGCGGCACCTGTCGCGTAAGCTCCGTCATGATGGGTCCGGGGGCCACGGCGTTAACCGTTATGCCGTACTCTCCGACCTCACGAGCAAGCGAACGGGTGAATCCTACGATGCCGGCTTTGGCGGCCGCGTAATCTACGGCAACGCCGGGCCTTCCGGTACGTCCTCCAAGAGACGAGATGCTAACTATTCGCCCATAATTCCGCTTTTTCATATGAGGAATAACAGCCTTGCAGGCTATAAAGGTTCCCGTAAGATTTACCCGTATCACCCATTCGAACTCTTCAACGCTCTTTTCCTCTATCGGCTTGTGCCTCAATACCCCTGCACAATTGACCAGTATGTCTATTCGTCCCCGTCGGGAGACTATCTTTTCAACGACCTCAAGGACCTGATCTTCTCTGGTAACATCGGCCTGGAAGCTCATAGTGCCTTCGCCCGATGGATCTATCATTCCTGCCCTGCGGGCAGCTTCATCGCCGTCAAGGTCAAGGATCGCTACCACTGCGCCGGCCTCGTACAGAGCCTGAGCAATTGCGGCGCCAAGCCCCCTCGCACCGCCCGTAATCAATGCAACCCGTCCTTTCTCGAGTTCACACATATCCTTTCTCCTCAAAAAACGTCCTCCGGCGGATCTGCCACCCAGGTTCTCTTGAGTTCGTCAGGACTGACGTCAAATACGGTGTTGTAAGGCGGCAGAGGCTCTTCGCGCATAAATTCCGGCACATCGGCCGGTTCGATTATTCCCGCCCGTTCGTTAAACGTTTTCTCCTTTTGCAAGCACTCCACGGCAAAGTTTCGAACATCTTTGTAAGTCCAGTTCCACCCGTATCGAGCATTCAAAAGCTCTGCTATAAGCTCCGGTTTTTTCACGAAGGCAGGCCGAATGAAGAGGCAGACGCCAAGGCTGTCGAGAATAGCCGCTCTTAGCTGAAGCCGCCTTGAGACTTCCGGTTGATTTGCCGAACTGCGAGGGTCAACCGTGGATGCCGTTTCCAGGGCGTTTCCGGCGGTATGATCGGCTCCCATCGGGGATGTAGCGTAGGTCACGCCTATGCCCTTTAGAGAACGGGGATCGTAGGCGGGAATTCCTTGTCCTTTAATGACGGGTACACGCCTTACGTTAAAAACCCTCCCGGTCACTGCAGCACCGTTGCCTATAATACGACCCAGGGGCGTTCCCTTTCGAACCTCATGCAAAAGCTCTTTAGCCGCCTCTGCATCCCCGAAGTCCAGAATACCGGCCTCCATGGCGACCCCGATGGCGGCCCCGGTTTCTATGGCGTCCAGCCCAATTTCATTACAGAGCCTGTTAAGCTCTGCCACTTTGTCGATATCACCTATCCCCAGATTGGATCCGAGAAGAGCGATATTCTCGTACTGAATAGAGGCAACTATTTCCTTTCCGGCCGCATCTGCAAACACATTAGAACAGCGAATTACGCACCCTTTTACACAGGGAGTCCCCTTTCTGGCATCGCCGCCTCGTTTATCAATGAGCATCGCAATGGTTTCACCACAGATCTTCAAAGCCCCTTCAAAACTACCGGATCTGAAATTCCGGGTAGGAAGAATACCAAGCTCATTGCAGAGGGACAGAACGGCGGGGGTTCCGAAGTTGTGTCGATTTTCCGTTTTGGGGTCTTCCATGAGGAGCCGAACCAATTCCTTATTTGCCCTGTTAAGAGCTACAGAATCGTAGAAGACCGGATTGGGCGCATCCTTTGGATCAAAGACCATTGCCTTAATCCCTTTAGAGCCCATCAACGCACCGAGCCCGCCACGAGCCGCGTATCTAATCTGAACCCCCGTATGATCGGTCGTGGCAATCCCCGCTGCACACATACCCATCTCTCCGGCCGGCCCTATGCAAAGGATGCCAATCTGATCCCCAAACCTTGCACGGAGGTAACCGCAGGTATCGGAAACGGACGCCCGAAGCAAATCGCGAACCTCGAAGAGCTCTACACCACTACGGTTAATGTACAGAACCCTGGGTGAATAACTCCGGGGGGCGTCTTCCACAATCACAGCCCGGAAGCCGAGGCGTGCCAGCGCTTTTCCGGCGGCGCCGCCTACGTTTGCCTCCTTTACGCCCATAGTAAGCGGGCTTTTGCCTCCCAGGGAAAAACGACCCGCCGTGGTGACGGGAGTGTCTCCCAGAAGGCCACAGGCAACTATGAGTTTATTTTTTCTTCCCAGGGGATCACAGGTCGGAACGACCTCGTTTAGCAACACATGAGCAATCAGGGCCCGGCCCCCAAGCCTTCCTATTTCACCGTCACAAACTTCAATTTTCCATGATCCCGTTCGGGAGTTGACCCTGAGAATCTTTTCCATTTTCTTCTCCTTCAATTCGAAAAGAAATCCCCTTTTCCTCCAGCAACCGATTGAGGCTATCGATAACCCTGTCATCAACCGCAATTCCGTTCTTAAGGCTATGACGGGCCCTTTCGGCCTCTATCTCACCAGGCAGGAAGATCCGTTCTACTCCTCTGGCCTTCCTGGAGTTACGGATTATGTCGGCATAAAGTGAGAGGGTGGAACGAAATTTCTCAAGAGGCATTACCCTCGAAATATCCAGTGCCATAAAAGCGGCGCCGACACCGGTGGGTCCAAGCGGTTTATGGAAGGTTCTGAGGAAAGGCCCGAATTGCGAACCCGATAGGATTCCTGCAATTACATCAACAAAGAAAGCCAGCCCGTAACCCTTGGGACCACCGATAGGCAGAAGTGTGCCCTTTAGAGCTTCGCCGGCATCGGTGGTCGGTCGGCCCTCCGAGTCCAGCGCCCATCCAGGGGGGATAGCCTCACCCCGCCTTGCCGCCTGCCGAATTTTACCCCTTGCCACAACACTGGATGACATATCCAGAACGACGGTATCGTCGTCGTTCCAGGGTACGGCCATCGATATGGGATTGCTTCCCATAATCGGCTCGGCACCGCCCCAGGGAGCCATGGATGGAGCCGCGTTGGTCATACAGAGCCCGAACATGCCTTCAAGAGCGGCCATGTGGGTGTAATAGCCCAGAAAGCCGATGTGATTGGTGTTCCTTACCAGGGCAAAACCAACTCCGTAGCGCCGGGCTTTTTCAATGCAAATTGCCATAGCCCTGAAGGCGGCCACAGGCCCCAGTCCATTCCCTCCGTCAAGATGGGCCAGGGCGTTTTCATCTTTGATAACCCGCACGGTCGTGGGCAACTGCAGAACTCCGGCTTTAACCCTATTTGCGATAAGAGGTACATAAACGCATCCATGGGTTGAAATACCCCGCATATCTGCTTCAACAAGGACACCTGTCGTTATTGCGGCTTCTTCTTCCGAAGCACCGAGAGCCTGGAGGATCTTTGAAACACCCTGCAGAAGCACCTCTTTTCGAACTCTCATGACGACTCCTCAACCAGTCCGAGTTGCGCAAAGACTCTGTCCAGCCTGTTATAGGAGACCGTAGAAACCCCACTGCTCAACACTCTGGCCTTTTCTTCTTCCTTTCGTGCTCGATTCAGGGAAGCCTCAAGGACCTCCTCAATTCGGTCCCGTTCGACGATTACAATTCCGTCATCATCGCCCAGAACAAGATCACCCGGAGAAACGATCACCTCACCGAAGAGAATCGGATGATTGATCAGCCCCAGAAGGCCTTTCGTCGTGCCACGAATACAGGTTCCCCGGCAGAAGACGGCAAGCCCCATTTCAGCGATCGATGAGCTGTCGCGGACGCATCCGTCAATAGCCAGCCCGGCAATACCGCGACTTACGGCATAGGTGGCCATCAAATCGCCGAAGTAGCCTGCGAAGGGATAATTTCCCGTTGAAGCCACGATTACATCACCCGGCTCGGCAACCTCCAGTGCCTTGTGGAGCATAAGATTGTCTCCGGGGGCGCATTTAACCGTGACGGCCGGGCCGACAATTTTCATTCCGGGCCGTAGCGGTTTAATCGAAGGATGCACGGATCCTGATCGGCCCGACGCTTCGTAAACGGTAGCCGATCCCAGGGTCCTGAACTTATCAATTATTTCTTCTGGCGGACGCTGTATTTTCTTGATGACGTGAACCATGATCAGCTCTGCTCCCTTCTTGGTAAGATGAGACCCATCAAAAAGGCGGCAGCATTTCTGAGATGGACCTGAACTGCCCGTTCGGCTTTCTCGGGATTGCCCTCAATAAGAGCATCAAGAATGTTCAGATGTTCTGTCAGGATTTCTTCTCTTCGATGGTGCGTAAATCGTTTGCCGAATTGATTTCTAATACGGACTATGTGATCCAGAATCCGCAGGTAGGCTTCCGTAAGCCTTTTGTTATTAAGCACTCCTATTATGTAGAGATGGATGTCCTCTTCCGGACCCCATGACAGGGTTGTCTCTTCGGCCTGATCGGGCTTGAAGGCCTCCAGTTGGCGCCTTTTAGCCTTCACGTCTTCTTTATTGCAAAGCAGCGCTGCTCTTTTAGCGGCTCCACACTCAAGGATTTCTCTTATTTCGAATATCTCCCTTATGTCGTTGAAGGATATATTGGAGACGGTCGATCCCCGTCCCGGTATGTTTTCGACAAATCCCTCTTTTTCGAGTTCCCTGAGGGCTTCTCTCACGGGCGTCTTGGATACGTTGAGTTCTCTGGCGAGTTCTACTTCGTTTATAGGACAGCCCGGTGGAAGGGTTCCGTCCAGGATGCGCTTTTTTATTTCGGTATAGACAAAGCTTTTTTTGTTCATGGGCTACTTTTCGATCCCTTTTGTTTATACCCCTTTTATTCTTCCCGTATCTTCTGTGCATATCCTGAATATACTACTAGCATACTCATGTCAACAAAAATCTTCGACCAGCCTAAAGGCCGGTTCCGTCGCCCTCAGGCCGTAAACCCGGACGCCTTTGCATCAGGGATTAAAAACCCCTGCTTGACATACCGGAAAGGTCAATGTTATTTGAAAATAAAAAAGGAAAACGGCGGAGGGATGGCCGAGTGGTTTAAGGCGGCGGTCTTGAAAACCGTTGTCCCGTTAACGCGGGACCGCAGGTTCGAATCCTGCTCCCTCCGCCATGTAGGGCGGAGAGATGGCCGAGTAGGTCGAAGGCGCTCGCCTGCTAAGCGAGTGTGCGTGGAAACACGCACCGTGGGTTCGAATCCCACTCTCTCCGCCATCTATTTTAACAACACGGTTTCCAACCCTTATGGCAGAAAACCTAACAGAACGGAACAATCGCCATGGAGAAATTCTCTTACCCCAATCGTTGCTTCACCTGTGCGGGCTGTGATGCCGACTGCCCTATAAGCCTCCGTACAGGAGCACTGAAGCCCAGAAGCCTTGTCAGACTCCATGTTCTGGGCATGACAGAGGCTCTGCTAAGAGATCCCAGCATCTGGTACTGCATCCAGTGTGAGCGATGTGCCAGGACATGCCCGATGAATGTAAAACCCTCGGCCGTCATAAGAAGCGCCAGAAACAAAGCCCTTTCTGAAGGGATCGTAAATCCTAAATTTCCCGAAATGCTTCGTCAGCTTCGCCGTCGCCTTCAGATTGCCCGTCGTCAGGCGGCACAGGACATTTTTTACCGGCGCATTCCCGTTGATCCGGCCCAAATATGGCAGGAAGCGGAAACACTGCAATTCCGTGGAAACGGCCTGCCCGTTACGGTGTCAACGGGAACCCGACTGCAAAGTCTAAAGCCCCATAAACGCTATATGGGCAACAGCACGGCCGTATCGTCCTGCTGGACCTGTGGCTCCTGCTCCAACGCCTGCCCGGTTTCGGAAAATTCCGACCTTTTCAGCCCCATGTTCATCATCCGCACGGTTAACATCGGGCAGGACACGCTTACCGCCAGGTCGGGTGAATGCTGGTTGTGTGTGGCCTGTGAAAGGTGCATCGACGCATGCCCCCAGGGCGTCAAAGGTGCCTGGGTAATTCGTTCCGTTCAGGACATCGCCCTTCGCAACGGTGAAATTCCCCCTCAGAGTTACGAAATCTGGCGTAACGTGGACTCAAGGCTTCATTCACTTTTCGTCGATGCAGTCAGGGCCGGACTTCTTTCGGCCGGAGGCAATGATTAAGGCAACCTGACGGACAAAGCTATCCTCCGCAATCTCTTCCAGCGGTTTACTCCAGCGGATTCTCCAGCACGGATATTCCGTGGTTGTCCCCGGCAGGTTGGGTTGAAATTCTTCCATAAGGAGATCCTCAACCTGCACGGCCATCAGTCGTGACCGTGATCGGGCGATGTAACCCAGTACTGCTTTGGTAAGCTCCGGAAAGGGAACTTCGTCCGGTAACTTGTCCAGATCGGGCATTACGGCCCTGAGGAGATTTTTTTTATCTGCCTCCCTTTGTCGCAGGTAAAACTCGGCCCTTTTTTCGTCGCCGAACATACCCAGGTTTCGCCTGAGGATGAGATCTTTGGCTTTCCAGTATCCTACCAGAGTGGGCAAATCGTGAGTGCTTACCGAGGCAATGGAAAACTCGGGATATTCTTCAGGAGCCGAAAAGGTTCCATCCTGATTTTTTGAAAAATAGAGTACCCGGTAAGAAAACCACTTCCTGGAGGACATTTCCTGCCTGATCTCATCGGGAACAGTTCCGAGATCTTCGCCAATAACAACGCAACCGTTCCGCACGCTTTCCAGCGTAACGATTCTTGCAAGGTCATCCAGAGGATACCTCACATATACTCCCTGTGCCGGAGAAAACCCCGAAGGAATCCAGAAAAGACGGAACAGGCCCATAACGTGATCTATGCGAATTATTGAAGCATAAGCCATGTTGGCTCTGATCACTTCAATAAAAGGCCTGTAGGAGCAGGCGGTGAGCCTGTGGGGTATAAAGGGAACAACTCCCCACTTTTGACCCATTGGATTGAAATCATCGGGTGGAGCCCCAACATCGGCTTCCAGAGCATAACACTCCTGATCGTACCATGCATCAAAGCCCCCGCGATCGACCCCGACGGCCAGGTCTGCATATAGAAGAACCGATGGATGCAGGCCGAGACCGCGGTCACGACACCGGCTCAGCTGTAGGTGGGCGATGTATTGTAAAAAGGCCGAAAATTCCACGCCCTCCTGCCATCCTTCGGGTAACCTCGGCTCCTCCAGTTTCATCGGATGAGAGAACTCAGAAGGCCATTCATACCAGGGCGTTCCGAAGCGCCACCTGAGGTACTCGAAAATTCCGAAGTATTTTAAAACCGGCGTCCTTTCCTCGATAAATCTGCGAAAACCTTCGGACAGAGGCGACTCCGGCTTTGTACAATGGTCCTTGAATTTAACATAAAATTCCTTAAGGGAAGCCCACAGGCGGGGAACCAGCGTTTCGTAATTTATCAAACCGGGCAAAGAAGGATTTTTATCACCTTCTTCGACGTTAGAGCCGAAAATTGCCGCACTTTCTGGAAATTTCTGATCCGGAATTACATACAGAGGATTGAGAAACCTGCGGCTGGATGCGCAATAAGGGCTTATATGATGAGGATTTTCGGGGTAGCCGTAGTGGAGAGGGTTAATACCCACAAAAGCTGCCCCCATTCGTGATGCCACATCCATAAGAGCGGAAAGCTCGTAAAAGCTACCCATGCCCCCTCCCCGCCGTGACCTTGCCGCGTACAACTGAACGGCAAGTCCCCAGCACCTTTTAATCGCCCTGTAAGCTTCGGCAGGAGAGACCACGACATCGAGAGTGCTCCTGAGACCCAAGTCGGGAACGTAGATTTCCAGGGTATGGTATCCCGAGGGAGGTCTGACCGGAATTTCCAGGCAGATCTTTTCAGGAAGGCGGTAGCTCGGAAGCGCTACTTCCCGAAATTCCGGAAAAAGGGGCTCAACGCACCCGTCTGCAAGGTCAAGTTCACTTCTGCCCTCACTCAGAGTACCGTCCTCAAGCCTCAGAGACCATTCAAAGCGCAACCCGGTTCGATTCCACCCGGGGGTCAGAACACATGGAACGGCTACGAAATCACCCTCATCAGCAGTGACAATCGGGGGTACGGGTTTTCTGAAATGATCTTCTATCACTCTATGGACCGCTCTTTCGGCAGAAGCTTTATCTTCCGCCTCCACTCCCATGTACTTCAGAACGGCCAGCTTCTGTTCCGGTGATGCTACGCGCAGATTCCCCCAGATGTCGTAGTAAGAAGGGACGATACCGTAATACTTCGACAGAAAATCCAGAAGTTTTTCCATTATGACTCCGGTTTGAAGAACACAGCTGCAAGGGGCGGGAGCATGATTTTGAGAGATTGACTATAACCGTGGGCAGGAACAGGCTCCGTATGGAGGCCTCCCATGTTACCAAGGCCGCTTCCGCCGTAAAGCTCACTGTCGCTGTTTAAAAGTTCTTTCCAGAAACCTTCTTTCGGAACACCAACATAAAAGGGGTATCGAGGAACCGGGGTGAAATTGCAAACGCAGAGTAGCAGATCCCTATCTGTGTGCCTCCCGATCCTTAAAAAACTTAAAGTGCTCTGATCACTGTCATGGCAGTCAATCCAGCGAAAGCCTTCCCACGAAGAATCCAGTTCGTAAAGAGCGGGTTCCGATGAAAGAAGCCTGTTAAGGTCTTTGACCCAGAGCTTCAACCCCCGATGGAACGGATCGTCCAGAAGGTACCAGTCCAGAGAGGTATCGTGGTTCCATTCCCGCCACTGACCGAACTCATTGCCCATGAAAAGCAGCTTCTTTCCCGGATGGGCGAACATGTAACCGTAGAGAACTCTGAGATTAGCAAACTTCTGCCACTTATCTCCGGGCATCTTGTTGATCATCGAGCCCTTTCCGTGAACGACCTCATCGTGAGAAAAGGGTAAGATAAAGTTTTCGTGGAAGGCATAAAGAAGGCTAAAAGTCAGTTCATTATGGTGATACTTCCTGTAGATCGGGTCTTTAGACATGTATTTGAGGGTATCATGCATCCACCCCATGTTCCACTTAAAACCAAAGCCCAGTCCTCCAAGATAGGTCGGACGCGACACCATGGGCCAGGCAGTAGATTCTTCGGCTATGGTCATTACACCCGGACATTCCGAATAGAGGACTTCGTTAAAGCGCTTTATAAAAGCGATGGCCTCAAGGTTTTCTTTCCCTCCATACTGATTCGGGATCCATTCTCCATCCGGTCTTGAATAATCTCTGTATAGCATCGAAGCCACCGCATCGACCCGAAGACCGTCCGCATGAAAAACCTCACACCAGAACAAAGCACTTGACAGAAGAAAGCTTCTCACCTCGTTTCGCCCGTAGTCGAAAACGTAGGTGTTCCAGTCTCTGTGGAAGCCGATCCTGGGGTCTGGGTACTCGTAAAGGTGAGTTCCGTCGAAGTACCCCAGGCCGTGTTCATCGGTCGGGAAATGAGCCGGAACCCAATCCAGAATAACGCCGATTCCGTTACGGTGCAGTTCGTTTATCAGAAACATGAAGTCCTGAGGCGTTCCAAACCGGCTCGTTGGGGCGAAATAACCGGTAACCTGATATCCCCAGGATCCATCAAAGGGATGTTCCATAACCGGCAGGAATTCAACATGAGTAAATCCCATGTCCTTCACATATTCGACGAGTAAAGGTGCGATTTCTCTGTAGCCGCAGTAGGCATCTGATCCCTCGCGACGCAACCATGAACCCAGATGCACCTCGTATATGGAAATGGGTTCGTCGTAATGTTTCCTGGAAGAGCGCTTATTCATCCAATCGTGGTCACTCCATTCAAAACCGGAGAGATCCCATGTCACAGAAGCCGTCCCGGGAGGCCGCTCACAATAGAAAGCATAGGGATCAGCCTTGAGAACCCTGTAATTGCCGCCGTGAGAAATTATGCAATACTTGTAATACATCCCGGGCCTGATCCCTTCTATAAAGCCCTCCCAGATGCCCGAGTCTCCACGACGACTCAGAGGGTTACCGGTTTCGTCCCACTCATTGAAGTCGCCTACCACGCTGACATGGTCGGCATTGGGGGCCCAGACGGCAAAGTAGTAACCATCAGAACCGTCAACATTGCAGGGATGGGCACCGAATTTTTCCCATAACCTATAGTGCTCACCCCTTCTGAAAAGATAAATATCGTAGTCCGTAATGGGAGACCGAAAAGACATATCTGATTTACTCCGGTTCATGAATTCAGAAAGGACCCGTTAACACAAACAAAGCCGCACTGGCAGGCGTCATATTATAGACATCTCCCGGATTCCAGTACAGCAGGTTCTCCGGAGGATCCAGCTCATAGGTGGTGTCCACGAGCAACTTCCATCTGAAAGGCCGATGAATCCTTTTCCCGGGCGCGGTATCGTTATAGGTGCAGGCAGGAAGGACAAAGGGTGTTATGCCGTCCCTGAAGAAATGGAAGAGGATCAAAACCGTGTCGCCAGTTATCCTGTTACCCTCGTCATCCAGCTCGTCTATGGCATCTCCGCCCAGAATTACACCCAGAGCTCTTGCCCCGGGATCGTACCAGTCTTCATGTTTCATCTCGGTGCCGTCGGGTTTGAACCAGGTGATGTCCTTCCATCCTGAATCATGGATCGGGCGTCCCTGAAAGAAATCCGACCTCTGAAACACCGGTTGCTGCTTACGAATTGACACGACCTTCTTTACGAATTCAAAAAATTTCGCATCCCTGGGCGAAAGTTCCCAGGGGTACCAGCTGATGGGATTGTCCTGACAATAGGCATTGTTGTTACCCTTCTGGGTTCTCCCCAGTTCGTCTCCTCCGGATATCATGGGCACCCCCAGAGAACACATGAGGGTCAGCATGAAATTGCGTTTCTGCCTGTAGCGTGTTTCGATAATATCGGGATCATCGGTCGGCCCTTCAACACCGTAGTTAAAGCTTATGTTGTTGTTTTCACCGTCTCTGTTTTCCTCAAGGTTGGCTTCGTTGTGTTTTTCGTTGTAGCTTACCAGGTCCTGAAGGGTGAACCCGTCATGGCAGGTTACGAAGTTGATACTGGCATAGGGTTTCTTGCCGCTCCTTTCATAAAGGTCGCTGCTCCCGGCAAGCCTTGTGGCCATGTCTCTCATGTTATTAGCCGACGGATAATTCCAGAAGGCTCTGATCGTGTCCCGATATTTTCCGTTCCATTCTGCCCAGAGAACCGGAAAGTTTCCCACCTGATAGCCCCCTTCGCCGAGATCCCAGGGTTCCGCTATAAGCTTAACCCGGGATATGACGGGGTCCTGATGAATAATGTTGAAAAAGGCCGAAAGCTGGTCAACCTCGTAGAGACCTCTGGCTAAAGCACTGGCCAGATCGAACCGGAAGCCGTCAACGTGCATTTCAAGCACCCAGTACCTTAAGCTGTCCATGATAAGCTGTAAAACTCTTGGATGGCGTACATTGAGCGAATTTCCACATCCCGAAAAATCGATGTATTTCATCATATCCTGAGAATCGAGTCGGTAATAACAGGGGTTGTCTATCCCGCGGAAGCACAGGCTCGGACCTGAATGGTCGCCTTCGGCCGTATGGTTGTAAACCACGTCCAGAATGACTTCAATGCCGTGGCTATGCAGGATCTTCACCATGGTTTTAAATTCTCTGACCGGATCGGAAGACCCAATCCCCCTCGCCGAAAACCTCTCATCGGGCGCAAAAAATCCGATGGAATTGTACCCCCAGTAATTTGCAAGCCCCTTTCTGACCAGATGATACTCGTCAATATGCTGGTGAATGGGCATCAGTTCAACTGCCGTAACCCCGAGATCCCTGAGGTGGCGGATAACCGGCTCCGTTGCCACCCCAAGGTAGGTTCCTCTCAGTTCCTCCGGTACATCGGGATGCAAATAGGTAAGCCCCTTTACGTGAGCTTCGTAGATTACCGTCTTATTCCATGGAATATCGGGATGTTCGTCCTTCTGCCAGGTAAAGGCGTCGTCAACCACCATGCCGAGAGGTGCCCATGCCGCGTTGTCTCTGGTATCGGGGACCAGCCTGCCCTCTTTTTCGAATACATCAACTCGATAATCAAACCATGTTTCATGCCATCTGGAACTGCGAATTATACGCTTTGCATAGGGATCGAGCATTACCTTATTTGGATTGTATCTCAACCCTCTTTCAGGCTCATAGGGGCCGTAAACCCTGTAGCCGTAAAGCTGTCCCGGATACAGGTCCGTTAGATACATGTGCCAGACCATATCCGTGTATTCTACCATGGGAATACGGGCAGATTCTCTGGTTGCGTCGGGAGAATCGAAAAGGCAGAGTTCAACCTTTTCGGCGTTTTCGGAAAAGAGGGCGAAATTTACACCCATCCCGTCCCACGTAGCCCCGAGCGGATAAGGTCTTCCAGGTCTGACCCTCGGCATGGCTTACCTCCCCCTTTAAGACGGCGCCTGCATATTATCACAGGTTCTCCATGAAACAAACCCGGTACTCAGTATTGAAAAGGTCTTGTCTTTTTCTGTTCCCGAGGGCATGATGCGCTGCGGTTTTAAGGGATCTTAACAGGAAGAAGGACAGCTCTATGGATTTGCCCATGTCAGAAATTCCCATGGTTACCCTTGCCGCAGGGTACGGTTCGAGAATCAGGAGCAACGGCTTGAACGGCCCAAAGCCCCTCACACCCGTTCTCGGAATTTCTCTTCTGGAAAGAACGCTGACCGCGGGTGCCAGGGCTGGCATTAAAAGGTTCTTTGTCGTCGTGGGGTATGAAAAAGACATCGTATCGTCTCATGCCATCGAAATTGCAAAACGGAAGGGCTTAAACGTCAAGGTTTTAGAAAGTCAACGATGGCAGCTCGGAAACGGTGCATCGGCAACCGCGCCGGCAGGAATAATCAACGGCCCTTTCTTCATTACAATGTGCGATCACCTTTTCGATCCGGAAATACTCAAAAGGCTTTACGCTTCCGAAGACGGCTCCGCCATATGCCGAATCGCCGTTGATAAGAACATGGACGGAGTTTTTGACCTTAAAGAGGCCACCCTGGTCAGTCTGGACGGCGATGTAGTGACCGACATAGGGAAAGGCATAGCCTCTGCCGACGGTGTCGACACGGGCTTCTTCCTCTGCCAGCCGGACTTTTTTGAAGTGTTGAATAAGGCCCTTCTTCGAGGCAGGTACACCCTGTCTGAAGCCATAAAATCGCACATTCCGTCAAGGCGTATTAAGATGGCCGATGTTTCGGGGCTTTTCTGGCACGATGTGGACACGACCGCGGATCTTGAACATGCGGAACGCCTGCTTAAAGAGAAGATAACGGCTGAATTTTAACGCAAAATTTAAACTCCCTTTATCTCTTCCTCATAACCCGCACCTAAACAATCAGCGAGTTCTAAAGGCAAACGTATTACGCTTAAGGAGGTACGATTATGAAAAGACTTCTTGCCATCTTCTTACCCGTTGTGGCGGCCTTTATCTTTTCTGCCACGGCGGGTTACGGCGCCGAGAGCCTGACGGGAGCCGGTGCAACCTTCCCCTATCCCCTCTATGACAAGTGGTTCAGTATCTATCATCAGGTGACGGGCGTGAAGGTTAACTACCAGGCCATCGGCTCGGGCGGAGGAATCAGGCAGCTTCTGAGCAGGGTGGTTGATTTTGGTGGAACCGACGCCTTCATGAGTGATGAGGAATTGAGCAAAGCCCCCGGTGAAATTCTCCACATTCCCACCTGTCTTGGTGCCGTTGCGATAACTTATAACATCCCCGGAAATCCGGAGTTAAAGCTAACGGGGGATGTGATAGCCGACATCTTCTTGGGCAAAATTACCAGGTGGAACGATTCCAGAATAACGGAATTGAATCCTGGGATCGAACTACCGGACATGAAAATTATAGTAGTTCACAGATCTGACGGGAGCGGAACGACCTTCATATTCAGCGACTACCTCAGCAAGGTCAGCCCGGAATGGAAGGAGAAGGTCGGGCGAGGTAAATCTCTCAACTGGCCTGCGGGGTTAGGTGCCAAGGGTAACGCCGGTGTCGCGGGTATGGTCAAACAGATGGCGGGTAGCATCGGCTATGTAGAACTAATCTATGCCGAGCAAAACAAGATGCCGGTAGCGCTCGTAAAAAACAGGGCCGGCAATTTCATAAAACCATCTCTGGCAAGCGTTTCTGCAGCGGCAAACGTCGAACTCCCACCGGATACCAGGGTATCCATTACCGATACCGAAAGCCCCGAAGGCTATCCCATCAGTTCATTCACGTGGATCATCTTTTACAAAGAGCAGTCCTATGACAATCGTTCCCGGGAGCGTGCGGAAGCACTGGCGAAGCTTCTCTGGTGGATGATCCACGAAGGTCAGAAGTATAATGAATCCTTGCTCTACGCAAAATTACCCCCCAAAGCCGTAGAAAAAGCAGAGGCGATTATAAAGACCATGACCTACAACGGTGCTCCGCTGGTAAACTGGTAAATCGATCCGAAACCGGTAGGGATCATCTCCCTGCCGGCTTCAACCTGAGCATTCACAGCAGACAGAGCTAAATGCCTTTCCGAACTATCACCGCCGATGAACTCGAAACCGGAATCTTCACTCAAGGGCGGTTAAAGCCCGGTAAATTTTTTGCTCTCTTTATCAAAAATTAACAGAATTCTTAATACAGATTAACAGCCCCCCGGGATACCTGCTCTGCCTTTGATCGGGAAGTCATAGTGTTGAGAGGCCGTAGAGGGTGAAACAAAGGTCGGATAGAATTTTTAATTTGGTCGTCAAGTCCTGTGCCGTAGCCACTCTGGTGCTCGTATCAGGGCTCTGCCTAACCCTCATTATTAACTCCTTACCGGTGTTCCGCCACTCGGGTATAGCATTTTTGATGAACAGCACCTGGGATCCTTTGCGTCACCGGTACGGGGCAATGCCTTTCCTGACCGGTACGGTCATCACGGCTCTTCTCGGCGTCTTCGTCAGCCTGCCCTTTTCTCTTTCGATAGCCTTCTTTCTCGGGGAATACTTTCCCACGGGTCGCCTGTCGGTCTTTTTCCAGAGCGCAACGGACCTTCTGGCCGGAATACCGTCGGTAATTTACGGCTTCTGGGGGCTCTTGGTTCTTGCACCTTTCATACAGAAGCTGGAAATGAAGCTCGGGGTCATGCCCTACGGTGTAGGCATTTTCACGGCCTCGGTTATACTCGCCGTTATGATCATTCCTTACACCGCCTCGGTGGCAAGAGAGGTCATAAGGCTGGTTCCGGCGGATCTGAAAGAGGCGGCTTATGCCCTGGGAGCAACACGATGGGAAGTTTTGCGTTACGTAATAGTTCCCTACGCACACTCGGGCATCTTTGCGGGAATCCTGCTGGCCCTCGGACGAGCCGTAGGTGAAACCATGGCGGTTACCATGGTTATCGGGAATAGAAACGAATTTCCAAAAAGCATTTTCGATCCGGCCAACACGATGGCCAGTGTTATAGCAAACGAATTTGCCGAAGCTTCCGACGACATTTACCTTTCTGCCCTGATAGCCGTTGCGCTTCTTCTTTTTCTGTTCACCACAATCATGAACATAGTCGGCCGTATCGTAATAAAGAAACTTACGGTGAGGGAAAAACCGTGAAAGCCGGGTCCTATAGGCGACGCCTTATCGTCAACAAATTCATGGAAGGCCTTATCTTCTTCTTCGCCTTCACATCTCTTTTTCCCTTAATGCTCATCCTCTTTTACCTGGCCCGAAAAGGTATCGCCGTAATAGACTGGCAGTTTATAAGTCACCTTCCAAGGCCTATCGGTGAAGAAGGGGGAGGTGTTTTAAACGCTATCGTCGGGACGTCCATGCTCATACTGTGCGCCGCTCTGATGGCCGTCCCTTTGGGCGTGGGAGCAGGGCTCTATCTTGCCGAAGCCAGGGAAAGCAGGCTTTCCTACTGGACCCGAGTTGCCGTGGACATCCTTCAGGGCTCGCCTTCAATCGTTCTCGGCGTTGTCGTCTACATATGGGTTGTAAAGCCCATGCAATCCTTCTCGGCCATCTCGGGAAGCATCGCCCTTGCGATAATGATGTTACCTATGGTTATTTACAGCACCGAGGAAACCCTTAAGGTCATTCCGGATACTCTAAAAGAAGCTGCCCTGGCTCTGGGCGTACCTTACTATAAAACGATCCTCAAAGTGATCATTCCGGCAGGCATGAGCGGCATAACGACGGGAATACTGATAGGAGTTGCCAGAATTGCCGGAGAAACGGCACCGCTCCTTTTCACAGCCTTCGGAAGCCCCTTCCTGAATCTCAACGCACTCAAACCCGTCGCCGCCCTTCCCCTCGTGGTCTTCAACTACGCAATTTCTCCCTATCCACAATGGTGGGAACAGGCCTGGGGTGCATCCCTTCTTCTGGCCTTTCTCGTTCTTTGCCTTAACCTTGCGGCTAAAATGGGAACACGGAGATGGAAAGTTCAATTCTAGTTACCGAAAATCTCAAAGCCTACTACGGAGACCATCTGGTCCTGAAAGGCGTCAACCTGGAAGTGCCCAGGTTAAAAATAACGGCCATTATGGGACCTTCGGGCTGCGGGAAAACAACTCTTTTGCGGTGTTTTAACAGGCTGCATGAACTGTCCCCCGAGGGCAGGATAGAGGGTCGTATATGGCTTGGAGACACCGATATTCTCTCTCTCGACCCCATAATGGTACGCCGGCGCATCGGCATGGTGTTTCAGAGACCCAACCCCTTCCCCACAATGAGCATCTACGATAACGTCATAGCAGGTTACAAACTCAACGGGATGAAACTTTCCAGGATCGAAGCCGACGAGATTGTGGAGCAGGCTCTTCGCAGTGCGGCACTCTGGGATGAAGTGAAAGACATCCTGCACCGAAAAGGAACCTTCCTTTCGGGCGGTCAGCAACAGAGACTCTGCATAGCCCGTGCCCTTGCAATGAAACCAGAAGTGCTGCTGCTGGACGAACCAACATCGGCACTTGACCCCAAAGCAACTGCCCGTATCGAGGAACTCCTGGTCTCGCTCAAAGAACGGGTAACCATAATGATAGTCACACACAACATCGGGCAGGCCGGAAGGATTGCCGACTACACTGCTTTCCTTTATCTGGGAGAGCTTGTGGAGTTTGGACCTACGGAGAGGCTTTTCACGGCGCCCAGAGACCGCCGTACGGAAGAATATCTCAGCGGAAAATTCGGTTAAAGCGGAGAGAAGAACCATGCTGGAAAAAAGGATGAACAGGCTTCGGGAGCTTCTGATTACCGAAGCATCACTGGTGGAGTCAATGCTCCAGAAAAGCATTCAGGGCCTTCTGCAAAAAAATGTGGGAATGCTACATGAGGTTATAGAACAGGATGAACCCACAGTAAACGGATACGACATAGAGATCGATAAACTCTGCACTCAGATAGCGGCACTCTACCAGCCGGGCCCCAAAGCCCTGAGGACATTGCTTACGATACTCAAGGCAAATTACGACATCGAAAGGGCGGGAGACCACGCCGTAAACATAGCGCAAAGCGCCGTCGAGATTATTCCTTACGACTTTCGAAACGTGGAGGGTATCGTATCCTCCACGGCCAACGCCGCCCTGTCAATGCTCCACGATGCTCTGACCGCCTTTGTCAAAGAAGACGCAAAACTGGCCGAGGACGTACTTGTCCGGGATGATCACGTGGATAAACTTCGAGATGAGTGCGTTCGCATATTTACGGAAGAAATCAAGAAGCGGCCCGAGCTGAGTGCGGTTTACATGAACCTAACAAGGGTGGTCCGAAGCCTTGAGCGTGTTGCCGACCTTGCAACAAACATAGCCGAATACGCTCTCTTCATAATCCGGGGTGAGATAAGCAAACACGGAAGAGACGAGCAATTGTGAGGCAGCAAGGATCATGAAGGGGAAGACGATATTCGTTGTTGACGACGAACCCGATCTGTGTGACCTCGTAAAGCTCCATCTGGAGAAGAGCGACTTCCGGGTAAAAACGTTTCTTTCCGCCACGTCGCTCCTCAATGCTCTGCAAACGGAACTGCCGGACCTCATCATACTCGACCTCATGCTTCCGGACATGGACGGAATGGACCTGTGCAGGATACTTCGGAAAAACGAGCGCACGGCCCGTGTACCCATCATAATGCTGACGGCAAGAGGAGAAGTTTCAGACAGGGTGCTCGGGCTGGAGCTCGGAGCCGACGACTACGTAACCAAGCCCTTTTCGCCCAGAGAAATCGTTGCACGGGTTCGAGCCGTTCTCAGGAGGCTTGAACAGAGTGACGAGGAGGAAATATTACAGATAGGTGACGTTCTTTCAATAAGCCCCCGTCGTTTTGAAGTTCTCGTTGAAGGCAGGAAGGTTAGCCTGACCCCTACGGAGTTCCGAATCCTTACCGTTCTTGCCCGCAGAAAAGGGTGGGTGTTCACAAGAGAACAGCTTCTGGAAAACCTCTGGGGCGGGGAAAAGATCGTGGTCGACAGAACCATTGACGTTCATATTAAAAATCTACGGGAAAAATTGGGAAAGGCCGGAAAGTTGATAAAAAGCATAAGAGGCGTAGGCTACAAGATAGAAGCGGAGTAGTTTAAGGCACAGAGGGCAATTTATGCCGTTTTGGGATAAGAGCGTTTTCTTCCGCTTTTTCATCAGCATCGTATTGCTGATTGTTTTGCTTACCTTTCTTACACTTGCCTTAATATTCCGTGACGTCGAAAGCTTTTACAGGTCACAGCTCATAAACCACCTCAACGGCCTCGCCATATCACTTTCGGATCAGCTTCTTCCTTTACTGAAAGACGGTTCCACCGATTCCATCGATCGATTTGCCAAGCTTAACGGGTCTCGGCTCGGCGTTCGCATAACCGTGATTGACCCATCCGGCAGAGTATTGGGCGATACGGAAGAAGATCCCCAAAAGATGGAAAACCACGCCAACCGCCCTGAAATACGGCTCGCACTGACGCAGGGCACCGGGTCATCTTTTCGGTTCAGCACCACCGTCGAACACACGCTACTGTACCATGCATTACGGATAGACGACGGGAGCAAACCGGTGGGAATTGTAAGGGTGAGCCTCTTTGCCGACAAAATACGCCCCGTTTTGAACAAATTAAAAGGTCGTATGGCCGTAACGGGAATTCTGGTAATCCTGCTGGCGGCGGTTCTGGCCTTTCTCCATGCAGGTTCCCTTTACAAACCCATCAGATTGATAGGCAGGGCACTTGAAGAGCTCTCTTCGGGAAATTTCAACACACGCCTGCCTTCCAGCATCACCGGAGAAATGGGAGCCATTGCCAGACACATAAACGAGACGGCCAGAGGACTGGAGAAATTATTCAAGGAGTTAAAGGAAGAACGGGAAGAGCTGAGATCTCTTGTCGAGAGCCTGAACGTGGGTCTTGTGGTCATAGATGTGGAGGGTCGCATACTGATGATGAATAAAGGTTTCATGACCACAGGCCTCGCACAGAACGGCTCCTGTGAAGGTAAGTACTACTGGGAATGCTTCCGGGAAGGCAGGGTAAACGAATTCATTCGGGAATTCAGGCAAAAACCGCAAAGTTCCTTCAGAGAAATTCACCTTCAGGGAAGGGTCTATCTTGTGACCGGCACTCACATTCGATCTCGCCGAAAAATCCTTTTAACTTTTCAGGACATTTCAGCATTAAAAGAAACAGAGCGCATTAAAAAGGATCTCGTGGCAAATATTTCTCACGAGATAAAAACCCCCCTTACGGCAATAAAGGGCTATGTCGAAACCCTCCTGGAAGATGAAAGGGACAAAACGAAAAAACGATATCTCTCTGTGATATATCGCCACGTAAACAGGTTATCGGATATAGCAGAGGGTTTGATCACTTTGCACGAGCTCGATGTAGAGCAACCCTTCCAGGAAGTACCCGTGAACTTGCGCGACGTCGTTCGCAGAGTGGTCGAGCTTTACAGAAGGCAAGCAGAAGAGAAAGGTCTGAGCCTCAGGGCCAGCGTGCATTCTGATGTGGAAATCATAACGGATCCTTTGAAGCTGGAGGAGCTGCTCATCAACCTGGTGGATAATGCCATCAGGTACACCAGGGAAGGTGAGGTAAAAATATCCGTCTGTGAAACCGAAGATGACGCAGTAACCCTTTCCGTCAGCGACACCGGAATAGGCATTGCCGCAGAACACATCCCCAGGATCTTCGAAAGGTTTTACGTCGTTGACCGATCCAGAAGTCGAGAAACAGGGGGAACGGGGCTTGGGCTTTCCATTGTAAAACATATAGTCGAACGCCTTGGCGGAACCATTTCAGTGGAGAGCACCCCTGGTGTGGGCAGTACTTTTATCGTGAAGCTACCGGGCCGGAGAAAAATCGTGAGGGGCTCCTGCGCCCCTCACGATGACCGGGATTAAGTGGATATACCGAGCTTCTTCATTATTTCTTCGACCTCTTCGCCACCTTCTTTGTAGAACTGCTCTTCATCCGGCGCCAGGTGTTTCAGCAGTCTCAGAAATTCTCCGGCGTGCACCCGCTCTTCATCGGCAATGTCTTTAAGGACCTCCTGAGCCAGCTTGTCATCCGTTGACTCGGCAAGTTGCATGTAAAGCTGAATGGCTTCGTACTCGGCCGCAATGGCAAAACGTATGGCCCTGATTAGTTCCTCTTTTGTCAGCTTTCTGTCATGAGCCAACCCTGCAAAAGGATGTCCGAACTCAGGCATACCTACCCTCCTTCTCTCTTAATTGAATTACCCCGGTTAGTTGAATGCTAACGCTTTTCGGTTTCAAATCAAGTACAACAACCCCTCTATTGCCGGCTACTCAGATATCACTCATCCTCCACTATACTTTCCCTGTAGGCTCTGGGATGAGGAACAGGCATGGGATCAATTCCGCCGCTGACAGGATTATAGCGAAACCTGTAAGAAAACCCCAGATTTCCCTGCTCAAGCATAGCCATCCATCCCCGCATGAAGTAAGGACAGAGGTCGTTAAAGCATACGTAAAAGAAGTCGGTATCCCACTCCGTAAAGGGGGTCAAGGGCACCTTCCATTTTGAAAGCCTTTGTCCACAGTAGGGGCACGATTTGGTGTGGGAAACCCAATTTTTTAACTCATCTCGTGACATATTCGGCAAATCGGGCAAGTCCGGATCAACCGGCCTGGGTCGTTTCCTGGGGCCGCCCTTCGCTCCAGGCCTTTCCGCATTAACGGCATAGACGGGATCGCTGGGTATGTCCATATGTGCATAGCGATCATCCCTGGGCCTGGGCTTTCCCCGGGATATGAAAATTTCCGGCTCACTGAAAAACCCGCTTTTCTTGAAATAATCAATCACCAAAAGTATCCTTTCCTCTTCAGACATCTCCTTCCATATCTTAACCGCTTTCGGAGGAAAATAACGATTGCTGAAGATTACAAGAAAAAGACCTCCCGGAACGAGTATTCTTCCAACCTCCTTAAAGACTTCTATCGGCCTGGTCATGTAATCAACAGATAAGCTGTTTATAACGACGTCAAAGTGTGAATCGGGAAAAGGCAGGGTGGGATCCTCATTCAGATCGTGTATCACGTAATCCGTTAAAATTTTGTTATTCCTCAGCTCCTCTTCGTTGAGGCCGAGACCTATCACCTCTCCGGGTCGAACCTTTTCTGGAATGTGAGAATCCCAGCTGGCCATGAGGTCCAGGATGCGGGGACTTTCCTCAACGATGAGAGTACCTATTATGTGGCTTATGGTGTTTAAAGCCGTGCTGTCCACGTGCTGTACGAACCTGGGCTTTAAGTAAAATTCCCTGTCGGGTCGCTCATCATCCCGCACGAAGGCGTCAATACCGTATTGCTCAAGCTCCCGGGCCTTATTGATTTTCTCCATAGCAACTCCTTTTATTTTCCTTTCAGACAGTTTTTTAAGAAAATAGTAATCACTCACATTTAATCGCGCCACAAAAAGTTGAGACAACCGTTACGAAGAGCCATTCAAAAGAATTTGTGAAATAAGTGCGAAAAAAGCGCGGCGGAACGCAGGGCCGCCAGCCGTAGCCTTAGTGTTTAGTCAAATATGTCCGTAGGGGAAGAGGCTTTTCTGAATTTAGCGATGGTTTCCCGGAATCCCGGTAAGCTTTTTTGTCTGTATTTTTCGTTCATATGCGATAGTATCAGATACACCATTTTGTAGACAGCCTACGGACCGGAAAAACCTCTATAACCCTGGCCCTTCTTTTTATTTCTTTCATAAGCCTTTCCAGTTGATTGGTGGTGCATATGAATCTTCTGATTTCCTGAGGATAGTCCATAAAGGTGGTGAGATTATTAAGCTTTCCTCCCACCTTTTAACCACCTCAGGATACATCTTTCCCCATTTTTCCTTGAGCTCTATAAGGGCCTGTCTGGCTTTTTCCCGGTTTGATGCCCTGTAAATGGCCTTAAGAGATTCTGCCACCGCTTCCCTGTCTTTTTTTCTGACCTTTTTCAGAGACCCTTTAACGGCATGAAGCACACAAAGCTGGAATCTCGATCCAGGAAATTTCCTGAAAACAGCCTCTTCAAGTCCTCTCAGACCGTCAGCTATGAAAAGATCAACCCTTTTAAGGCCCCTTGACTTGAAATGTGAGAGATGTGAGATGTGAGATGTGAGATGTGAGAGATGTGAGAGGAAAGTGAATCCCAACATCTCACGCCTCACATCTCACCTCTCACATATCTGAGTTCACCAAATATTTCCTGCCAGTTTACGGCACTCTCACCTTCGGAACCAAAGAACCAAAAACCCAAAACTTCTCTTGTCCCATCCCAATTGACACTGAGTTATTTTTAAAGTACGGGAAGTATACCATGAAGGGAAAATGTTATCTCTGCAACCAAACGTTCAGCAAAGCGGGAATGACAAAACACCTCAGAACACATCTGAAGAATGATGGAGACACAAAACTCTTTCACATCATGGTTGATGGGCTGTATGAACCTCAATACTGGCTTCACATTGAAATTAAAGCTAATGCGAAGCTGAAAGATCTTGATCAATTTTTGAGAGATCTATGGCTTGAGTGCTGCGGACATCTGAGTGCTTTCGAGATTGGAGGTGTTAGCTATCATTCCGATTACTTCGATTTCGATTTGGATCCGACGGCGAAAGACATGAACGTACCAGTTAACAAAGTTCTGAATCCGGGAATGGAGTTCTACCACATCTACGACTTTGGCAGCTCAACAGAGCTGAGGCTTAAGGTTTTGGGAGAAAGAAAGGGTAAAGCTAAAGAGAAGGTCAGAATTCTTGCAAGGAACAATCCGCCTGAAAAAGCATGCGGTTGTGGTGAAAAGGCAAAGTGGGTCTGCACACAGTGCTTTGTTGATAATCTGGGAGAGAACTGCTATTTCTGCGAGAAATGTGCAAAGGAACATGAATGCGGAGAAGAAATGCTTCTGCCTGTTGTTAACTCGCCAAGATCCGGTGTTTGCGGGTTTGAAGGCGGCAAATACGATTAAGGGATAAGATGATAAGGATTGAGAGCGGCAAAGATGCTGCTATGGTCAAATCCCCTTACAATCCAGACTATATTGCGAAAATTAAAGCTGTTAAAGGCTACAGATGGCACCCTGATAAGAAATGCTGGAGTATCCCGTATTCTCAGTTGAAGAGTCTTTTATCTACATTTGATGGAGAAAAGGTTGAGATCAACACTTCGGTCTGGTTCTATGAGCAGAGAAAAGAACTGATGGCAAGAAAGTACAGCAGGAGAACAGTAAAGCTTTACCTGCATTACAATGAAGAATTTCTGAGATTCTGCAATAAAACACCTTATCAGGTGTCAAATGATGACGTGAGAAATTATCTGTATTATTTGGCGGAAAAGGGTTGTTCGGCTTCAACTTTAAACATAGCAATAAATGCGTTAAAGTTTTACTATGGTGAGATTTTAAAGCGGAGATTTGTTTATGAGATAAAGAGGCCGAAGAAGGACAAGAGGTTGCCTGCTGTTTTTAGCCAGGAAGAGGTTTCAGGGATTTTGTCATCGATAACCAACACTAAGCACAAGCTAATTCTGATGTTCATGTATTCTGCAGGATTAAGAGTTGGGGAGGTTGTAAGGCTTAGAGTTGAAGATATGGATGTGGAAAGAAGGTTAATCAGAATAAGAGGTGGAAAGGGAAGAAAGGATCGCTATACAATACTTTCTGAAGTGGCATCGAAGACACTTAAAGAATACTTACGGAAATATAAGCCTGAAAAACGGCTGTTTTCGGGGCAGAGAAAATACAGACATATAACAACCAGAACTGTACAGAAGATTTTTGAAAATGCATGTAGGAAAGCTGAAATAAAAAAGGATGTAACTGTTCATTCTTTGCACCATTCATTTGCTACCCATCTGCTTGAGAGTGGAGTTGATTTAAGATACATTCAGGAGCAATTGGGACATAAAAGCTCAAAAACGACAGAGATTTATACTCATGTTGCGATGAAAGATTTGAGGAGGATTAGAAGTCCGCTGGATTTGATGGGAGGTGATAAAAAGGATGGTTGAAAAGCTCGTATATACTACCAAAATTGGAGATATTATGAAGTTCGTATATCCTTCCATATTGGGGCAAAATGTGAAGTTCGTATATACTAAGTTAGGCGAAAGCTTATAGGAGGTGAGTTTATGCCTTATTGGTGGCAAATAGAAAGTATGCTCGGGCATCTCCAAGAGATTTTAGCTCATATAAATTATACGAGAACATCCCCTATATACAAAAAGACGGAGCTCTGTAGATACCTATTTGATGCTTTAAATAAAACCTGGACGGCGTTCAATGATTTCCAAGGAAAACTAAAGAGAGCAGATATATTATCTTTCAGACAATTACTCATTGAGGGAATACCTAACAAGTATATCGAAGAATTTATCAAAAGCAAAGAATTACAAGATCTTGTCAATTTTGAACCTCCTATCATGAATCACAACACACTACGGAGAAGAGGATATAGACCAGATAAGGAGATAGGACATCATCTAGTAAGAGAGGCAACAGACGAACATCTGCAACTTGTAAATGCCTATAGAAGCTATAAGGAAAATCCTTCAGATGATACGAAAGAGAGATTATTAAAGAAGACCGCACAACTTCTTTACGTTGTAAGGTCAAATATCGCTCACGGAGAAAAAACACCCTATGGTCCAGATTTAAAAAAAACAGAAAGGGACGAAAAGGTCTCTGGTGTAGTTATTCCTGTCTTGCTCAAATTACTGGAGTTAATCTTTGATAAGCCGGATCAGAAACTTGTAGTATATGGAACCTTAGCGCCCAACGCCCCCAATGAAAGGTTATTAAAGAATATTGCCGGAACATGGCAAGATTGCAAAATTAGAGGAAGGATTATACAGCGTCATGGATTGAAGTATTTCAAATGGATCCCAGATGCTGACGAAATTAATACAAAGATGTTTGTTTCTGAATCTCTTTCTGATAAGCTATCAAGCATAGATCAGTTTGAAGGTGAGGATTACCATCGTATTTTAATCCCTGCAAAAGTTGGAAAAGATTTGGTGGTCGCTAATATTTATGAATGGAAATATGATATTTAAAGCTGCAAAGCCTTCGCCTAACAGCGGACATAAGGCTACGCTTCGCTCATTCCGCCCAAATCCCACCAGAGGCGGGACTTCGTATGTCCGCAACGCATTGGGCGTAATCGGGTGCTGCGGCTTGAAGAAAAGATTAAAAAAGAAAAAATTATCAGAGAGTTATAGGTGAAGAACATGAACGAGGAAAAATACAAGATCATTACTATAAATCATTTGGTAAATAATAAAATAATTAATGAACTGGATAGGTTGTTTTCACGATATCCAACAGAAGATATATATTATAAAATAGAAAATGCTAATACTATTAAAATCTATCTAAACCAACTTGATTTTTCTGATTTCAAAAATACAACAACATTAAGAATACACTTTATAGATGATAATACAAAACTTCTTCTTAAAAAAATACTAACTAAAATAGAAAGTATAAAGAGCTATGGATTAAAAGGAAGAAAAAGAGTATATGTAGGATATGATCAAGAACGAAAAGTTAGAAATAGAAAATTGAAAGAAGTTATCCGTAAAAAGTACTATTATGCACAAGATCATAATTTCTCAAAAAAAAATAATGAGGTTCCAAAGGAATTTATTAACAAAATAATTGTTGGAGATAGTGAGGAAGTTTTAAAAAAATTACCAGATAATTGTATTGATCTAATTTTCACCTCACCACCTTATAACTTTGGATTAGATTACGAAAATCATAAGGATGGAATAAACTGGAATGAATATTTTAATAAGTTGTTTAGAATCTTCAAAGAATGTATAAGAGTCCTTAAATATGGGGCCAGAATTATAGTTAATGTGCAACCACTTTTTTCAGATTATATTCCAATACATCATATTATTTCAAATTTCTTTATGGAAAATAAACTAATTTGGAAGGGAGAAATCCTTTGGGAAAAACATAATTATAACTGCAAATATACAGCATGGGGTAGCTGGAAAAGTCCATCTAATCCTTATTTAAAATATACTTGGGAATTTCTTGAAATTTTTTCCAAAGGTACCTTAAAGCATTATGGAAAACAGGAGAATGCAGATATAACTGCTGATGAGTTTAAAAAATGGGTATATGCAAAATGGGACATAGCACCTGAATACAATATGAAAAAGTATGGACATCCTGCAATGTTTCCAGAAGAGCTTGCAGAAAGAGTGATAAAACTTTTTAGCTTTCGTGGTGATGTAGTATTAGATCCTTTTAACGGTGCGGGAACTACTTGTGTTGTAGCAAAGAGGCTTGGAAGAAAATATATAGGAATAGATATTTCAGAGGAATATTGTAAAAAAGCAGAAGAAAGATTACGAAGTGTACTAATCCAATTACCATTGTTTGATAAAGGAGGTAAAAAATATGAATGAGAAAGCAATTAAAGAACTCCAAGGAATTATAAATACATATGAAGATTTAGTCCAAGGAATAGATAAAAGGGCAAAAAAGTCAAACGAGAGAGCATATGGTGGGATTATAAGGGCAAATAAAGGAAAATTAGTAGAAAGTGTCGCTGAACAACTTGTAAGAATTGCATGGGAAGATTTAGAGATGAATGAACATAGATTATCTTTTAGGCATCATACAATAAAGATTCCCATCAATAGGAAGTATATCAAGAAAATCAAGAGCCCCAAGGTTAGAAAATTTATTATAAAGAACATAGAGCACATGTATTACAGGATAAAACCTGATGTTCAGGTTTATGTGGATAATAATTTTAAGATTTCTATAGAGTGTAAGGCATATACGGAAAATGCGATGCTTAAGAGAATACTTGTGGATTGTACTTTAATAAAGCATGTATTTCCTGACGTCAAATTTGTTTTATTACAATTAGAAAGTCAACTTGGGGGAGATTATTCGGAGGTCTTTAAAGAAGTTCATTTTGGCAGCCCATCAACTCACGCTTTGCTTTCATACTTTGATATAGATCTTAACATCATAACTCTGTTAGAAGGTGAAAGAAAGGTAGATAAACCAATACACAAGAGTGGATTTTTAAAGCCGTTGAAAATGGAAGCATTACTAAAAGCAATAAATGTATTAAAGGAGTTATTAAAGTGACGCCGCACCGCCCGACTCTCCGTTCGCATTTGCTCAAGTTTTCCATTTTTTGTAAACGCCTACTGGAAGTTCTAGAGTTTTTAAATACTTACTGTTTCATATAGTGTAACTGTATATTTTAATCCGTTTCACTCTTGACAGACATGGAAGTAATCTGTAAAATGTAATTGTTATGAAGACAATGTAATGACCCCTGTGAATCAAGACCAAAATTCACGTTATTATGGTTGGCGAAATCAAAGGGTCATACCCCTTCGGCCATCGCTCCAGGCCTTGACAACCGGTTTTGGGCCTGATGAACGGAAGGCGGTTTTGGCGGTTGCACT
>NZ_FOUU01000011.1:53045-76503 GCF_900114975.1 Thermodesulforhabdus norvegica | reverse complement strand
AGTGCAACCGCCAAAACCGCCTTCCGTTCATCAGGCCCAAAACCGGTTGTCAAGGCCTGGAGCGATGGCCGAAGGGGTATGACCCTTTGATTTCGTCTCCCATAAACAACGGAGGATCATCGCCTTTTCAATAACGTTAATTTTGGTCTTGATTCATAGGGGTTATTACAAAATAAAAAGAAGGGCCAAGGTTATTGAGGTTTTTTCCGGTCCGGAGGCTGTCTACAAAATGGTGTATCTGATACTATCGCATATGAACGAAAAATACAGACAAAAAAGCTTACCGGGATTCCGGGAAACCATCGCTAAATTCAGAAAAGCCTCTTCCCCCACGGACACACTTGACTAAACACTATGTACAGTTCTTTTTTGGCTTCTTTAAGCTGCACTATTATTTATAAGCATAGTAGCATAATTCTCTAAATAGATTGCTGCATATTAGGAGAAGAAAAAACTGCAGATAATCTCCTCCCTTTTAGCCCAGGCAAGGAAACCCGGGGCCGATCTTACGTGGTTTGCATCCGTCGAAGAGCTCAAGAAAGCAGCGTTTTTAAAGCTCTCCGTTGATTTCGGCCAGGACTTCCCAGAGCTTTTTAACCTCAGGTGCCAGGTGCCATTCCTCCGGGCGAGTTACATAGTCCAGCGCATCCCGGGTAAACCGGTAAAAATGAACCGTACACCCTCGGTACTCCTCATTGTCGCCGTTCCAGCGTACAAAGTTTCCGGGGAAGATCCCCGCCAATTTCCAGCCCCCTTTAAGACACCACTTCTGTGTAATGTCATGCCAGGTTTCGCAAAAGGTGGTGAAATATTCCGCACCGGTGCCTGCTGCAATCTTTCGGACAAAACATCGAAGCTCTCGCGATAGGCCTTTCCGGCGAAACCCCGGAAGGGTGGCCACAAAGGAAAACTCCACCTGAAGATTCCTCTCAAACTTGGTAAGCACCGACCCGGACAAAACCGTGCCCGTCTCAACCTTCTCCAAAACGGCCATACAGTAAACCTTGGAGCTTGCATCCTCGTCCCAGCGATCCCATAAGGCCACCCACCGTTCGTACTGGTCCGGATCGAGCAGGAATTCATGGGGTGAGCCGTATAGCTCCGGATATCCCAGGCGCCAGAGGCGCGCGGCAGATTCAATCAGGTCCCTTCGGAGCAGGGTTACGCGGTATTTTCCACCTTCCAGCTCCACAGGCTGAACCTTCGGCCACACGATGCGCTTCGGCCGCACCGGACGAGTGCGGCACGAAGAGGCCATTTTTCTATAAGGACGACTTTTTTCCATGGAGACACTCATGTTGACCTCCTCCCTTGACTCCTGCTTTTTTCACAAAACCACACGGGCGTCGGCCACCGTAAAGGTGCCGTTGTGGAAGATAACGGGGTTGCAATCCAACTCCTGTATGGAGAAACACTCCATGAGATGAGATACGGTTACAATGAGCCGAGCGAGTGCGTCTCTGTTGACCGGTGCCGATCCTCGTATTCCCTCCAGAACCGCCGATGCCCGAATCTCTTCCATCATCTCCCGGGCGTCCTCTTCGGTGACGGGAGCCAGCCGAAATGCCACGTCCCCAATGGCTTCCACCCAGATGCCACCCAGGCCGAACATGACCACAGGACCGGCCTGTACATCCCGGATCCCGCCCACAATAAGGTCCGTACCCGTCGGAACCATGGGTTGCACGCACACCCCTTCCAGCCGGGCATCTGGTGCCTTGCGGGCTACGGTTTCCATCATGTACCGATAGGCGCGGCGAAGTGCCTCCTCGTCCGTAATGTTGAGCACCACCCCGCCTACGTCGCTTTTGTGAACAATATCAGGGGAAGCGATCTTAAGAACGACCGGATAGCCGATCTCCCGGGCAGCCGAAGCCGCTTCGTCCTCGCCCGAAACCAGAACAGCATGTGCAGTCCTAATGCCGGCCAGTTCCAGCATCCGCTTTGCCTGGTGCTCCAGCAGGATCTTATTGCCCGAGCTACGGAGATCCTCTACAAAATCCGAGAGCTCCTCAGGAAATTCCAGGGGAGACGCAAAACTTCTCCGGCGACCCCTTAAACGTGACGATCTATAAAGGTTTGCAAGGGCGGTAGCAGCTCTTTCCGGCGTGGGATAGGCCGCCACACCAGCTTCCATCCAGGCATCGAATTCCTCACGGGCATAACCGGGTGCACCCCATGCCACCACGACGGGTTTCCCTGACCTCGCTGCTACTTCACCGAACTGCCGCGCAGGAAAGGTCTCCACATTGGGATCACCCAGGCCCGACATGCAGACGGCTAGAGCTGCATCCACGCCGGCGTCTCTCGCTAGGATTTCCAGCACCTTCACGTAAAGGCTGCGGTCGAGGTAGCCGAAGGTGGTGAGATCTACCGGATTGTCCGGTGGCATGAAAGGTGCCAGGACCCCTCTGGAAACCAGTGCCTCTTCGGTAGCTCCGCTGATATCCGCCAGAACAAGGCCATGCCGGGCTAGGATGTCGGATGCCAGCACGGCCGGCCCGGCCGTGTGAGTGATAATGCCCACGCGGTTTCCTTGAGGCAAGGGGTTTAGTGAAAGAATCTTGGCCGCGTCCACCAGTTCTTCGATGGAGTGCACCCGAATAAGGCCTGCCTGACGGAATGCGGCCTCATAGATTCTTTCAGCCCCGGCCATGCTCCCTGTGTGAGATCTGGCCACCTTGCGGCCGGCCTCCGTGTAACCTGCTCCTAGAACCACCACAGGCTTCACGGCCGCACATTTCAAGGCCGCTTCGTAGAAGCGCCGCAAGTCATCCAACCCCTCTATGAAAAGCGCTACCACGCGAGTGTGCGGGTCGTATGCCAGGTAGTCAAGCATGTCGGCAAATTCCACGTTGGCCCGGTTCCCCAGGCAGACCAAAGTGCCCAGAGGAATCCGGTCTTCCGCAAACCGAATGGCTCCAAACCCGGCCACACCTCCGCTCTGACTGACCAGCGCAATGGATCCAGGCTCTCTAAAAAGATCCGACAGAACGGGCATGAAGGTAGCGTTCATAAGGCTATGGGATCTGAAAAAACCCAAAGTGTTGGGGCCAATGATCTTCACTCCTGCTTCGTCGGCTGCGGCCTTGAGTCTTTCCTGATCACGGCGCCCTTCCTCCCCCGCCTCTCGGAATCCCGCCGTGTAAATAACGGCTCCCCTACACCCCTTGGTCAATGCCGCCTCAAAGGATTTGAGAATGTGCTTTTGAGGGATGGCAAAAAGGAAGAGATCCACGGCATCGTCCGGGATGTCCTCAATGGACGGATAAGCTTGCCGACCCAGGATTTCTTTAGCTCCACCGGCATGAACAGGATAAACCTTCTCCACGTCCGATGCCAGCAGAGAACGCATGACGAAGTTGCCTACCTTACCGCCATGGGTGGAAGCTCCCACCACCGCAACGGCTCGTGGGTAAAAAAGAGCATCAAAAGCAGATTGCGCCGTTCTGTCCATCCTTTCCATAGTTGCCCTCCAAAAAAGAATGAATAACGATAGAACTTCTCTTATAAAATGCCGCCCCTGCACCTTAAAGCCCGTCAAACTCTCCCGGTGCAGGTGATGTTATATCCTCTCATTGCCATAAAGCGGCTTTGCCGAACTTTTTACCGACAAAACGCTCCAGATATCAGGTTTCTTGAAGGCTTTACCTGCCTGCTCTCAGCAATAGACGGCACGGGACACTCTATCGGTGCAGATTGATGGGGAATGGAAGATCATGACAGGTCAAATTCTATCATGCAGACGCCACAACAGTCCTCAATCACTATTGTGCTCTGCACAGGCATTCATTATCAACAGGCGAACACGCCAGAAACCATGGTGTTTTACCTACCTCAATGCCAAAGGAAGAAGTGCAACGAAAATTGGGCTTCTCCCTGGGTCTTGCAGCCCCATCGGGGTTTTCTATTACCGTTGCATCTTTTTAGAGCCTCCCAAAGTTTAGAGTAATTGCCTATATGCTTGATTCAACAAAGATGTTTTCAAAAAGCCTTAAACTCGTCAAGGTACAAGTTGCTCTGGTATTCTTTACTCCTGATGTCTTTTGTAATATAAGCAGGTGGTGTTGATCATGGGAAGTTTTCTTATTGGGCTAACGGAGATTTTTTGATTGGGAGGGATTTGATAGCGATGGGTAGGCGCAAGGTTTTCAGGGAAGATATGAGATGCCCGCACTGTGGTAGCAACTGGTGTATAAAGAACGGGAGGGCAAATGGTAAGCAGACTTACCTTTGCAGGCATTGCAATTATAGATTTACTCCTGAAGCTAAGAGGCATGTGCATCCGAGGTGGCTAAAAGAGAAGGCTATTGGTATGTATCTTGAGGGCATGAGTATCTCGAGTATAAGTAGGGCTTTGGGTATCAGTTTAGTTACTGTGTATTCATGGATAAAAAAAAGCCCTATGGGCTTTAAAGGTTTACAGGCGTAGATGTTCCAGGCAGAGAGAAATCAAATGTAAAGAAGTGAGTTTGGACGAGACGTGGACGTATGTCGGGTGCAGACGAGGTGCAGGCAGGAACGGTAACTGGATGTGGACGTGCCTGGCTGACGGTAGGTTTTTGTTTGAGGTGGGTTCGAGAAGTGAAGGGACATTTCTTCGGTTTTATGACGAAATTCCCGAAGCAGAGGTTTATTACACAGATGACTTCAAGGTCTATGATTGGTTGCCCTTTAACAGGCACGTGAAGGGGGCCAGGGGCAAGGCAAAGACCAACAGGAATGAAGGTAGGCATTCGATTTTGAAAGATAAACTTGCCGGATTGAGAAGAAAGACAAAAGCTTACAGCAGAAGTGCCCTTATGCTCTGTGGTTCAATTGCTCTCCTTACGGTCAAAAACAATTGGATATAAATCCTCATGAGCAAAGAATACCCTAAAATTTTTCAAAGGTCTCGGTAAGGATAAAGAAGGTGTGGGAAAATGAATGCTTACGAATATATCATTTCAAAGCAAATTGAATGGGCAAAAAATAAAGGGATCAAAATCATAGAGAAAAGAAATGGTAATACTTGGACAGCATATACAGAAAAATTAGAAGACAATTTTTTCCTTCGTTCCATTAGTGAAGAAACCAAGGCAGAACTGGAAAAAGGAGATGGGAACGAACTGTCTACTAAAAACGGTAAACCTAAGATTCAAGCTCTCTATTCATCCAGTGCTTTAGCCATTAATGTATTTGATTTTTTGAGAAAGACAAGAAGAGCTGATATCGTTATGAATATCATCGCGAATCTTTTTGATAGTAAAACTACTAATACAGATAGACTTCTACATGGGGATATTTGTTTTGAAATGAAAGCTCCAATAAAAGGGATTAGAGGAAAATCACCGAATATTGATGTAGTTATAGTTCCTTATGTTGATACCATTTGTGAGGTTATAGCAATTGAGAACAAATTTGCAGAACCATATAGAGGTAAGAAAGCAGTGCACTTTTCAAAACAATACTTTCAAGAACAATTCATCTGGAAAAAAATTCCTCATGTCAGAAGACTCGCTGACTTTTTAAATAACGAAGAAAAATCCTTTAACTACCTTGATGCTGCTCAACTTATTAAACACATTTTAGGATTAACGTCTAAGCCTGAGAATTTCTGGTTATTATATCTATGGTATGATGTTCCAGGAGAAGAAGGATACCGCCACAGAGAGGAGATTGAATGTTTTAAAGAGGTGGTGGAAAAAGATGGGGTGAAATTTCATCATATAACTTATCAGGAACTGATAACAAAACTTTCCAGTTATAGAGATCAGTTTCCAGAATACATTGAATATATAACGACTCGTTACCTTTAAGGAATATTAAGGTTATTTGAAGGGCAATTTAACATTCCAACTGATACAGTGAAGTCCCCCGCCTTTTAAAAGTATTTCTCTGGCATTAATTGTCCTGATATTGCAGTCAGGAAAGATTGTTTTAAACTGTTTTAAAACAATCTTCTCTACCTCGTGACCAACTACTGGCAGGATGATGCTATTGCCAATATGTATGTAGTTTATGTAAGCCCAATAAAAACGATGCTTTATAGGGACAGTAAGAGGGATAATATTAAATGGTATGCGAGAGAGGGCACTTTTTAATTTCCTCTGGTAAGTGGTGCTTTCATTTGATAAATCGTTAATAAGTATAGTGTTGTCATCAATAAACCTTACCATACCATCAGCATGGCCGTAGATATCATAAGGCTGTCTGGGCAGAATATAAATATTTTTTACCATGAGAGACCTTTGAATGGTTTTTATTAACTCATCTCTGTTAATTGAATGATTTTCTTTGAAAATCTTATCAGTTAAGATTGCCGTATCTGAAGAATAGATAATATTTCCACCATCAAGAATCAGCTCACTATAAAGGGGACTTATTTGAAGAGCATTGTTTATCGGAGCTGGTTCAGTTTTTAACTGACAGTATTTTCTATCTTTTAAATAATCTGGATCATATCTAAACTGAACAAATTCTGTTTTGCTTATCTGCACCGGCATGTAATCTCTACACCAGATATCCTTAGTAAAAGGCAGAAATGAGTATTTGATGGCCTCCTCTTTTAAGATATCCTTCAGTCTTCCCCAAAAACGAGGATGTTTCTCAGGAAGTAGCTCTGAAAAATAGAGGAAGTTAGTTTTCCATTCAGGAATCATAACATAATTATACAATACACACTCTACTGGGTATTCTTACGAAACCGGCCGGTGATTCTTATTTAATCCGGACACCCATTCTTATCTATTCAAGGCCACCTCCTCTGTCAACTATTTTACCACCTCGTTCGCGACTGGCACGATTACTATCAACACCCCCTGGCCTTGCTGGAAACCTTTGTTGAGAAGAACCGCTTTGAGGGCACCTGTTAGAGATCGGCAAAGCGGCTGGAAGTGGGGCCACCAAAGGCTGCGGCAGATACCACCACATTTACTCCAGGCCAATCGGGGCCGTCTTCCTCTTATTGAACTCCAATCGGCAGGGATCGCTCAACTGGAAGAGTGCGTCGAAGAGCTGGAGGCCAGCATAAAGCGGAACTCCTCCGGCTCCGACAGGCCTCTTTCCTCCGATCTACCCCAGCGACCTCACTTTGAAATTGAAATTATCTTCCCAACTTTCATAATGGCCTGACGATAACTTCCCGGAGGAGTGTGCTGTGCAGGAAGGAATCATAGCGTATGTCTCACTCCTGTTCGGTCTTTCAGTTTTGGTCCTTATGCTGTGCCATAAGCTAAAAATACCGGTCCTCGTGGGACTGATCATTACAGGACTGATTGCAGGCCCTTATGGTCTCGGCATCGTCCATCGAGGACATGAAGTGGAAGTTCTCGCCGAAATCGGCGTTATCCTGCTTCTTTTTTCAATCGGGCTTGAATTCTCGATGAAAGAACTCTTCAGGATCAAAAGGTTTGTTTTTATCGGGGGGCTTTTACAGGTCATCATAACGACGGGACTTGCTTATGGTGCTTCAGTCGTGCTGGGAATACCCGGGCATAGGTCTCTCGTTCTGGGTTTGCTGATTTCTCTGAGTAGCACGGCGATAGTCGTAAAGGAGCTAGAGAGAAAGGGTGAACTCCATACGCCCCACGGGCGTGTAGTACTGGGTATGCTGATTTTTCAGGACCTAAGCATCGTACCGATTATGCTGACGATACCGCTTCTCGCAGGCGACGGATTGGCGCCGGCAGCATTGGCTACAAACACTATCAAGGGCATTCTGATAGTTGCCGTGGCGTTGATAGGAGCAAAATGGGTTGTGCCGTCACTGCTGTTCCAGATAACCCGTACCAGGATAAGGGAACTATTTTTACTGAGTGTTATAACCGTCTGCATGGGGATTTCCTGGGCAACCGCTCAGGTCGGACTTTCTTTTGCACTTGGAGCATTCCTTGCTGGACTCGTACTATCCGAGTCGGAATATGCCCGGCAGGCGCTGGGAAACATAATTCCCTTCAGAGATGTTTTTACCACTTTTTTCTTTGTATCCATCGGAATGCTGATGGACACGTCCCTGCTGGTACAGAAACCGGCCTTCGTTCTTCTGGGCATTGCGGGGGTTTTGACCTTAAAGGCCACGGCGGCATGTACGGCAGCGCTACTTCTGGGAATGCCTATCAGAACCGCAGTTATTGCGGCCCTGGCCCTCAGTCAGATAGGGGAATTTTCCTTCGTCCTTGCGGGTTCCGCATTCTCCGAAGGTATTCTGGGCAAAAACGAATACAACCTTTTTCTGCTGGTATCCATAATGACCATGATTTTAAGCCCTTTTCTGCTGGAGTTTGCTCCCAGGCTGGGATATTCGATTGCCAGGCTACCCATGCCGTCAAAGATCCGCCAGGGCTATTACGCGAAATCACGGCTCGAGAAGGATCCGAAAAATCATCTGGTCATTATCGGGTTTGGTATTACCGGAAGGCACATGGCTCAGGCCTGCAGGGTTTTTAAAATACCTTACGCCGTCCTGGAAATGAACCCGGAGACGGTAAGAACCGAAAGAGAAAGAGGAGAACCCATATTCTACGGTGATGCGACCCACGAGTCGTCACTTGAGCAGGTTCATGTCCGGGAGGCAAAAGCAGTTGTCGTGGCGATAAACGATCCCACTGCAACCCGTCGAATAGTGGAGTTGCTCAAGAAGCTGAGGCGGGAGCTTCAGGTAATCGTAAGAACCAGGTATCTGCAGGAAGTGGAGGAACTCAGACGCCTTGGTGCAGATGAGGTGATAGTAGAGGAGCTGGAAACGTCTCTGGCTATGTTCGCAAGGGTGCTTAACAAATTCCTGGTTCCACTGAACGAAATAGAGCGGCTGGTGGTAATGCTCGGTTCTGACGGTTATCGGATGATGAGAGAAGACGACTACGCCGGCAAAATAGTGACGCAACTGAAACCTTTTACGGTGGATCTGGAAGTAATGTCCTTCAGGGTGGAAGAGGGTTCTTCCTTTGACGGTGCTACACTGGCTCAGCTGGAGCTACGAAAAAAATACGGCGTTTCGGCCGTAGCCGTGCGTAGAGGAAACAATCTCTTTGCCAATCCGTCGCCCGACATGGAGATCCGGGCAGGTGACCTTGTCGTCCTTCTCGGTTCCCCTCTGGACATTATGAAGGCCAGAGGGCTTTTTTTGAGTAATCCTCAAAAGGAGGGTGAGGAGGGCTCAAACCCTGTAGCCGGCAGTGAATAAGTATGGACAGCCGGAAGTTACACAGGGTTTTCCGGTGCGCACTCCATTAAACAGACAGATAACACCTGATCCACCGGGGATATTGCATAATCGTATGCGGAGAGGGCTATTTCCGCGGGGCTCTGAGATTCTATGCTACCGCTCGTTTAGCCTCATTCTTCAGGGGCATTAGCCTGTCTATTGCCTCTGCTTCGGCACTTCCTGCGGTCGCTTTAAAAATCCCCTCTTTGTTCGCCTACGTAAAACTGAGCCCTTTATCGCTATTGATTCTGTCGATTTAGTGACTATCATCTAGGAAGAACCATTATCAGTTAGTAAAAAACTTTAAGGTTTATTAACCGACAGGTTATGCAGGAGAGTGTACTATGGCACATCATTCGGTGACGCTTCAGGGTAAAGAGGTGAAGCTTTCGGGAGTGCTTCCGGAGGTGGGGCAGAAAGCCCCGGCCTTCAGAGCCGTGGCTCAGGATCTTACCACCGTTGAGTTTCCCGGTAAGTTTTCCGGTAAGGTTGTTGTTCTTGCTTCTGTTCCCTCTTTAGACACCCCCGTTTGTGACATCGAGGGAAAACGGTTCAACGAAGAGTCAACGAAGCTCAGCTCCGATGTTGAAATCGTAATAGTGAGCATGGATCTTCCTTTTGCACAGAAGCGCTGGTGTGGTGCATCGGGGGTAGAACGCCTCACGACCCTTTCCGACCATCGATGGGCTTCCTTCGGTAACGCTTACGGGGTTTTGATGGAAGACCTGAGGCTGCTTGCCAGAGCCGTTTTCGTCGTGGATGCTTCCGGAGTTATACGCCATGTACAACTGGTTCCTGAGGTGACCCATGAACCCGATTACGATTCAGTTCTCAAAGCCGTGAAAGAGTGCATCGGTTAGACCGGGCTCGGGGAGGGAGAATCATGACCAGGACGGATTCGCGGATCAGGGATTTTCTCTGTGACTTCGTGGACCTCAAGAAGAGGAAAGCGGAGCTATATGCAAAGGCGGCTCAGGAGTGTGAGGATCAGGTCGGGCGAGAAGCCTTTGATTTACTGAAGGGTGAAGAACAAAGTGCTCTTGAGAGGCTTCAACGGCTTGAAAGCATCCTTGTTGCCGAAAATCGCCTCGATCCCTCCTGTGCCTACAATCCCGAAAGGGTCTCCATTGCCGAAAAGCTGATTTCAAAAGCGAAAGAACAGCTTAGCGCAGGGGAGGCCTGTACGAAACACATTGAGGCACTGGATCTGGGAATAGAGCTGGAAAGGCAGGCCGTGGCAATGCTGGAGAAGTTCCTCAAAGTTGCCGAATCCCGGGAGGAAGAGGAAATCCTGTCCCGGTTTCTCGAGGAGGATAGGGAACACCTGAGGGCATTGGAGGACCTGAAATTTTACTATTCCAATCCCGAAGCGTGGTTCATGGAAAAGGGTAGGACGGGTTTAGACGGAGCGTAAAGGCTTAACAGAGCCGAAAAGGAGGAGTATCATGGTAAATACGCCAAAACACTGCCCCGGTTTTGAACAATTCAAGCACCTCACCTCTTTTATGTGTAAATGTCCGGAGTGCGGCAAGGAAATAGAAATCTTCTCCGATGAGGCCGATAAGCCTCATAATTGTCCGGGCTGTGGAAAGCCCGTAGATTTCACCAGGTGTTCTCTCTATGCAAAGGCCTAATTGCAATATCCGGAGGGGGGAGCCCCCCTCTTTCTAAAAAGGTATAAGAGATGCCCAATAGGCTGATAAACGAAAAGAGTCCCTATTTGCTTCAACACGCCAACAATCCCGTGGACTGGTATCCCTGGGGTAACGAGGCCTTCGAGAGGGCCAGGCTTGAGCAGAAGCCCATATTTCTTTCCATAGGCTACTCGACTTGCCACTGGTGCCATGTGATGGCTCGTGAGTCCTTTGAAGACCCGGAGATTGCCGATTTCCTCAACCGCCACTTTGTACCCGTTAAGGTGGACAGAGAAGAACGGCCAGATGTGGACGAAGTTTACATGGCCTTCTGTCAGGCTCTCACCGGCTCGGGCGGGTGGCCTCTCTCGGTTTTCCTGACTCCAGATGGAAAGCCCTTTTTCGCGGGTACCTATTTCCCCAAAAGCCGTCGTGGCAATGTTCCGGCATTTCGGGAAGTTCTTGAGATAATCGCAAAGATCTGGCAGGACAGAAAAGCCGAGGTGGAAGAAAATGCCCGTAAGATGGTGGACATTCTCAATCAGCGCATAACACTGGAGGCAAGCCCGGATTTTGATGCGGAAAGGCTTTTTCACGATGCTTTTGAGAGCCTCTCTCATGCCTTCGATCCTCAATGGGGTGGTTTTGGGCCTGCTCCCAAGTTTCCGACACCTCACCAGCTGATGTTTCTTCTCAGGTATTATTCAAAGTACGGAAACGATAACGCTCTCCAGATGGTCGAGCGAACCCTCGAAATGATTCTCACCGGAGGAATATACGACCATCTGGGTGGAGGAATTCACAGATACGCCGTGGACAGAGAATGGATGATCCCTCACTTTGAAAAAATGCTTTACGATCAGGCCATGATTACACTGGCCCTCGTAGAGGCACACCAGTGTGCCGGAAACGAGCTTTTTGCCGGGGCAGCCCGGGAAATAAGTGACTATGTTCTCAGAGATCTTGCCGAACCCGAAGGGAGGTTCTTTTTTTCGGCGGAAGATGCGGAAAGTGGAGGAGAAGAAGGGGCTTATTATCTGTGGACTCTTTCGGAGATTCTGGAGACACTGGGGGAAGAAGACGGCCTGCTGGCTGCAGGGGTTTTTGGAATAACGGAAGAAGGGAATTTTATGGGACGCAATGTGCTGTCCCGACGGACCCTTTTGCTACAGGGCGAGGACAGATCCGTTTCGGAGAAAATCGGAGAGATCAAATCGAAACTTCTTCGCAAAAGATACGAACGCCTCAGGCCTTTCAGAGACGAAAAGGTCATATCTTCCTGGAACGGCCTTGAGATTGCCGCACTTGCGTCGGCAGGGCTGGTTCTTGAGCACCAGCGGTACATTGACGTAGCCCTCAGAGTTGCTCGCTACCTGTGGGAAAACATGAAGGACCGCCGAGGCTATCTTGCTCACACTATGTTCAAAGGCCTTTCAGGGTCTTCCGGGTTTCTCGAAGATTACGCCTTCTTTGCCTTTGGTTGTCTGGAGCTTTACAGGGCAAGCGGGGATCCGGAGATCCTCTTCATCGCCAGCGAGGCATCCAGATCCATGTTGGACATCTTCTGGGACCCCCGGGAAGATTTCTTCAAATATTCCGTGAGTGACGGCCCCTCCCTTGACCTCATTCCTGCAGGCTACTACGACGGTGCCGTTCCTTCGGCGGTAAGCTGTGCTTTTGCGGTTGTGGAGCGCTTCTATCGGATTACGGGGGATCCCGTGTGGAGGGATGTTTCCGACAAGGTCTCAGGGAAGCTCCTTACCATGGCCCAACGAACCCCCGTGGGGGCCACCTTTTTCCTGAGCACCCTCCTGGAATCTTACCTGCCCAAAGAGGACATAGTTTTTCTTCCCGGCAGGGACATAAGCACCGGACAATTTTTGACGGCCATCGCAAGACGATTTTCTCCCGGAAGAGTCGTGGTATGCCTGCCCGAGAACGACGGTCAAAGGCGTACACTGGCCGATCTCATTCCCTACACCGGGAATATGGAAAAAATAGGGGAATACTCAACGGTTTATTCCTGTGTGGACGGAGTGTGCAGTGCACCTTTGAGAGCCTCAGAATTTCTCAGGGGATTTTAGTAAAGGGAGGGAAGGTATGCAAAACCTCGACAGGTTGATCAACGTTTATGAGTTTGCTTTAAATCAGGAATATACCGGAAAAGCTTTCTTCGAAACGGCTTTGAGCCGTCTGAGCGTAGGTGCGGCCGTTGATGCCTTTAAAAAACTCATACAGGAGGAGGAAAAACACATCCGCTTTATTTCTTCAATTCTCGAAAGGCTCAGGGAAGGAAAAGAACTGAGGGTGGAAGAGTTGCGAGAAGTCGTGGGTGAAGTACCCAACTACTTCGTGGATAGAGCCACTAAAGAGCGCCTGGATTCAACGGTGCTGGACTCCATGATCCCCGATGTAACGGTTTTCAATACCGCCTGGCTCATCGAAAAGGACCTGAGCGATTTTTACCGCCGCATGGCCGAACGTAGCGATGGAGAAGTCAGAGGCGCGTTCAGGCTGTTGTCAGAGTGGGAAAAGGTCCACGAAGAGTTTTTCCGTGAATACAGAGATCGACTTCAGAAGATGTACGAGGGGCTTCCCTGGGGCGGATAATTTCTCGTTGAGAGACCTCTCTTACCGCTGGGTCTTTTCGTGAAGTCTGCTTTTTAAGAACTCGGGCAGCTTTCTTACGAAGTCTCCGATTTCGTCCCTTACGCGCCTGTAGTGGTTAAGCGCCTCTTCTTCGCTCTCGGCAGACATAGCCAGCACAGGAGGGTCGTCGAAGGGAACGTGGACGTAAAGGGTTCTGGCAGGAAAGACAGGACATGATTTTTTTGCGCTGTCGCAAAGGGTTATCACATAGTCGAACTCCAGATCTTCCACAGCTTCAATGGACTTGGACTTCTGACCGGAAATGTCTATCCCCACTTCCTGCATCACTTTCACGGCTCTGGGATCAATGCCGTGAGGGCTTACGCCTGCCGAATGGGCTTCGAGCCAGTCACCGTGCAGATGCCGCGTCCATCCCTCGGCCATCTGGCTTCTGCAGGAGTTTCCGGTACAAAGATAAAGGATTCTCTTTTTGTTCATCCTTTCCTCCCCGGAAAATGCTGGAAGCAGAACATCCACTACCTTTTTGACCTTTCATAAAGGGGCTGCCGATCTCCCGGCAGCCCCATGAAGGTTCTCAGATTTCCGTTGCCACCCTGTAACCTGAATGGATTGCGTCAAAAGCCTTGCCTATCTTTGAAGCATCCCCGATTACGTAAACGGGGATTTCCAAAGATTCCGCCATGTCTTTGAAGGGATTAAAGGGTCGCGCTCCTGTGGCGAGCACGACGGTTTCCGCAGGTATAACGACCCGGCTTCCATTCTGCTCAACCTCAATGCCGCCATCTCTGATAGCAACGGCCTTTGTCGATGTAAGTACCTTTACTCCGTGGCGCTGTAAGTCCTGCAGGAAACACCATCTGGTACTCAGGCCAACATCCTTCCCTATCTCAGGGAGCATTTCTATCAGGGTGATTTCCTTCGTTCCTCTGGAGGCATATTCCAGAAGGAGTTTCGGGTCATCGGCCTGATGAGTCAGAAGGAACCTCAGCGCTTCACCCTTGAGGGTTCCGCAGTCCGCAAGGTACAGAGCCGTTTCAATGCCCACGGCTCCTCCACCCACGACGACGACCTTCTGCCCCGTCCAGGCCCTTCCCGAGAGAACATCCCAGGCCTGTAGAATCTGAACCGATTCGGGAGGGTTGTCCAGGCCTGGGATAGGCGGGGTCAGCGGCTCTGCGCCCGTTGCGACTATCAGAACGTCGGGGGAAATTTCCCGTACGAGTTCCGGAGTTACTTCCGTGTTCAGCGTAACCTTGATGGCTCTTTTCGTGACCTGCCGTGCCAGATCCTCCGCAAGCTGCAGGAACTCTTCCCGTCCCGGCGGCGCACCTGCAAGGAGTAGCTGCCCTCCCAGACGGTCGCCTTTTTCAAAAAGCATGACCTCATGACCTCTATCGTGAGCCGTAATGGCCGCGCTCATTCCTGCCGCCCCACCCCCTGCTATCAGCACCTTCTTTCTTCGGGAGGCCTTTGGTGGGGTTTCTTCCATTTCGTGACCCGCCCTCGGATTGCAGAGGCACTCCACGGAGCGCATCTTAAAGAGATTGTCGAAACAGCCCTGAGCACAGGCCACGCAGTGGATTATTTCATGTTCGCGCCCGGTTCTCGCTTTTTCGGGCAGATAGGGATCCGCTATAAGGCTTCGTGCCATCGCAACCATGTCGCACAGGTGGTTTCCTATAAGCTGGCGGGCCGTTGCGGGATCGTTTATACGATGGCCCGAGATAACGGGGACGGGCAGTCGCTCCCTGAAGGTTCTGGCAAGGTATGCAAAGGCACCCCTGGGAACCTCCGAGACTATTTGAGGTACTCTGGCTTCGTGCCATCCAACGTTGATGTCCAATGCACAGATTCCTTCTTCCACAAGCCTTGAAGCATAGGTGAAAAGATCCTCTCGGGATATTCCTCCCGGCATCATGTCGTTTCCATTAAGCCTTACGAGAACGGGAAAATCCGGGCCAACCGCTTCACGAACGGCTCTGACCACTTCAATGCCGAATCTCATGCGGTTTTCCAGAGACCCCCCGTACTCGTCGTTGCGCCGGTTGGTGAGAGGCGAAAGGAACTCACTTATGAGGTACCCCGTACCGCTCAGGATTTCCACGGCGTCAAAGCCGGCTTCTCTTACGCGCCTGGCAGCCTCGGCAAAGTCTCTTACGGTCGCTTTGATTTCTTCTATTGTCATCTCGCGCGGGGTTTCCTTCGTGAGACGGGACGGAATCGGCGATGGGGCAACGGGAGGTTTACCGCCCAGGAAGGCTGAAAGGTTATACCTGCCTGCGTGGTTAAGCTGAACCGCCGCCGCAGCGCCATTTTCCCTGATTGCACCGGCCAGTTTTTTCAGCCCGGGAATGAATTCATCTTTATGAGCACCGATGTTTCCGGGCCCTCCTGCGTATTCGTTCACCGTTGCAAAGCCAACGATAATCAGCCCTGCTCCACCCTTTGCCCGCTCGGCGTAAAAAGCACAAATTCGGTCGGTCACCTTACCCCGGTCGGCCATGTTCAGATGTACCGCCGGCATTACTATGCGGTTTCTGACGACAAGACCTCCCAGACTGATGGGTTCAAAAAGAGGATCTCTCATCTTTAACCCCTCCTGATAATTGGTTTTTCATTCCCCTCCGAAAAAGCGATCTTCACAGTCTCCTTCCGGGTCCACCCGATTAACACCGGCTTCCCTGAGGAGACGTTCTACCCTTTCTTCGCAATACCATTCGATCTGACGACATATCCCCCTGATTATTTTCACGTCTCTTGCCCGTAACTGCATGCGGCTGAAAAACCTCCGGATGTTCATCATCCAGTATTCGGGGTTCTCGGGGTTTATAAAATGAATCTTTGCCAGGGTCCTTGAAAGATGGTCGTACATGGCTTCAAGCTCAAAGCTTGAGGCAAGGCGTGGCACGAAGTCAGGGGGAAACTCTGCCGATGCGGTGAATATCTCGTAGAGCATAATCATCACGGCCTGGGCGAGGTTAAGAGACGCGAACTCGGAGGTGGGTATGGTCACAAGGGTATGGCAGAGCTTGAGCTCACGGTTGGCCAGGCCCCGGTTCTCGGGGCCGAAGAGAAGGGCAATTCTGTTGTTCTGGCTTATCGGAATGAGCTCCCGGGCCACCTCCCGGGGGTTCATTACCGTTCGCCTCTGAGAACCCCGCCGTGCCGTCGTGCCGACTATGTAATTGAAGGGCCCAAGAGCCTCGGCAAGGTCGTCGTAAACTTCCATGTTGGCAACCACGTCTTCGGAGGCATGAGTGGCCATTTTGAGGATCCTTGTGAGATCGCAGTCAAGGGGATCCACAACAATCAGGTGGAATATGCCCATGTTTTTGCATGCCCGCGCCACAGCCCCTATGTTTTCCGGGAAGTGAGGTCTGTGAAGTACGACGGCAATGTTATCAAGCCGAGCCCTGTGGACGGGTTTTATTGGGGTATGGTTGCTCCCTGCCATTTATGCTGCACTTTCCGTAGTGAGTTCACCTTTTCCTGATAATTTTTGACACCTCGGACAGCTCATCAAGAAGTCTTTTTATGCGGCCTTCGCCGAGCTGTTTCTCAATCCGGCTCTGAGCCGCTTCCCAGAGAGGAATGGCCTTTAAGAGAACTTCCCTTCCTTTTTCCGTGATTTCAACGAATCTCTGCCGCCGATCGTCGGCCCCGTGCCTTACGACCACAAATCCCTTTCGTTGCAAAACGCTTAGATTTCGGGTGAGGGTTGTTCGATCCGTCATCGTGATGCGTGAGAGCTCCGAAAGGCTTATCGGTTCCCGGGCTTTGGTTGCCATAAGAATTGCGTACTGGGTGGCTCTGAGGCCGCTTGGCCTCAGGGCCTCATCGTAATAACGGGTTATGTGCCTTGCTACCTTTTTGACGTTGTAGCACACACAGCGCTTTCCTATCTCTTCAATTTGCGGCAAAAGGCTCTGCTTTTCTTCTTTCTCTTTCGTCATGTTCCGTGATAGTCCTGTCATTCAGAATGTCGTAGCCTTTACGTGTATATACACATAAAATTGTAAAGTCAAGATCTAAACGACCGGAAATCAAGTCTTTGCCGAAAAAGGAGAAGGGCAGGGGGGATAAGCCCCCCGAAAGGAAACTCCGCTAGTGATCACAAACGTTGGGTCCCTGAATCAGGGTACCCTCCAGGTAATCTCTTACCAGATTCTCCGGGTAATCAGCGGGAGCCCCAAAGAAAACACGAATACCGAGCTGTTCGAATAAGCTTATCGCCCTCTGACCCATACCCCCTGCTATGACAACGTTTACTCCCTGATCCGCCATCCAGCGGGGTAACAGACCCGGTTGATGAGGCGGTGCCTGAATGTCCGTCCTTTTCAATATCTTCTTGCTCCCGGGATCCACTTCGATAAGGGCAAAATACTCAGAGTGGCCGAAGTGCATGGACAGGCGGCCGTTCGCAAGAGGAATTGCTATCTTCATACACATACCTCCCTGGGTTCTTTCTCTTTCACTTCTTCGGGGAAACGGTTTTCTATCTCCCCGACGATTTTCAAAATTTCCTTCGTTGCCGGGGAATCGGGAAAAGCCCTCACAAAAGGTCGGCCTTCATCGCCGGCCGCGACGATTTCGGGATCTATGGGAATCGAGCCCAGAAAGGGCACTCCCATTTTTTCCGAAAGCTCCCTTCCACCGCCTTTTTTGAAAATATTTGTAACGCTTTTACAGACGGCGCAGACAAAACCGCTCATGTTCTCGATCAACCCTACAATGGGAACCCTTACGGCACGGCAGAAGTTAATGCACTTCATCACGTCCACGGCCGCAAGTTTTTGAGGAGTCGTCACGATCAAAGCGCCGTCAACGCGCTCAAGGGTGTGGCAGACCGAAAGAGGCTCGTCTCCGGTACCGGGAGGGCAATCAACTACGAGGTAATCCAGTTCACCCCAGATGACCTCTTCGATAAACTGCCTGATAATGTTTGACTTCATCGGGCCTCGCCATACCACGGCATCTTCCGGAGAACGGAGCAGAAAGCCTGCCGATATGACTTTGAGCCCGTCACATTCCACGGGGATCAGCCCTTCTTCCTGTCCGTAGAGCGGTCGGCCTTCCATTCCCAGCAGTGTGGGCACGCTGGGACCGTGTATGTCCACGTCCAGCAATCCCGTCCTGTAGCCCTTCATGGCCAGTGCCACAGCCAGATTGACGGCCACCGTGCTTTTTCCCACACCGCCCTTGCCGGACATTACCACCAGTCTACGGCGAATACCGCACAGACGCTGGGCCCTCTTCTGGCGTTTTGCAAACTCCTCTTCGCTCTCTCCCTCTTTTCGCCTTTTGGCCGAGCATGATACTTCCGTACAGCTTTTGCAGCTCTTCGATTCCGTCATTGACCCTTTTCCTCCGTTTCCTTTCCGCCTTTCAGATTCCTCAATGCGGCCTGAAGGGCTTCTACGGCCAGAACTGCACAATGTTCGGCATCTTCAGGCAGATCTATTCGGCTCAGGATGTCCCGGGGTGAAAGAAGCTCTGCATCCCGAAGCCTTTTTCCTCTGATCAGCTCAATTGCCGACACTGTGCAGGCTCTGGAAGGGAGGCAGCCTCTGACCCTGCAGGCCGCATCGACGATGACATCACGATCCGTTTTTATCCATATTTCTATTTCGTCTCCGCAGGATCCCCGGGTTACGGCATGTCCGTTCCATCCGTCCGGGGCCGGAAGAAGATCACTTTCAGAAGTAAGCCCGATTGCGAACTCCAGGGCTTCTTCGAACTTACTTCCACGAAACTCCATGCTCCCCTCCAGCTCTCTCTATCTCCTGCCATATCGATTCGATGATAACCGCCAGTCTCCCGTCGAGCCGAACCACCGGCTCCCCTGTCAGTTGAGCTCTCGTAAAGGCAGGATTGTAAGGGATGCGGCCTACAACGGGGGCACCGAGCTCTCGTGCTTTCTTCTCTATGCTCCCGGCCATCTTCTCGTTTATGTCCCACCTGTTCAGGCAGACCAGGGCGGGAATCCTGAAATGCTTTGCAAGCCCGATGACCCGCTCCATGTCGTGGCATCCCGAAAGCGTGGGTTCTACCACCACCACGACAAGATCCGCTCCGGTAACAGAAGAGATCACGGGACATCCGATACCGGGTGGGCCGTCAACCAGGACCAGTGGTATGGCCCGTCTCCGTGCTATTTCTCGGGCCTGCTTTCTCACGACGGAAACCAGCCGGCCGGAATTTTCCGCCCCTATGCCGAGCTGGGCGTGGACCATCGGCCCGAAAGAAGTCTCAGAAATCATCCAATGACCGCAAAGCCTGGGGATAAAGTCCACGGCTTCCTCCGGACACAGGCGGACGCACAGACCGCACCCTTCACAGGAAAGCTCGTCGATCCAGAATCGCCCGTCCCGGGGAATTACCGCATCAAAGCGGCAATACTCGGCGCACACCCCACAGCCGTTACACCGATCGGCCTTTATAACCGCACTGTGCCCGCTCCAGAATTCGTGCACTTCCACCACTTCGGGATTAACGATCAGGTGAAGGTCTGCCGCATCCACGTCGCAGTCCGCAAGAACGCACTTTCCCGTAAGGCTTGCAAAGGCGGCGGTGAGGCTCGTTTTGCCGGTGCCGCCCTTGCCGCTTATGATAACTATTTCGGTGGGCTTTTCGTCTTTCATGATGATTCACCTGTCATGACAGTGCCTTTTGTCACAGGGTTCGCCTCTTCCGCAGCAGGTCTCACCTGTATGTTCGTAGCCACAGGCCTTTCCAGGCGGTGTACCACCTCTGAATATGAATCCCGTACCACCGGTTATTATCTGCTTCACCGGACCTCCACAGACGGGACAGTTCCCCGGTCCGGCTTCGCTTATGGAATGAAAGTGCTCGAAGGAGTAACCGCACCTTCTGCATTCGTATTCATAGGTAGGCATTTCCGACTCCACCTATATCCCGAATTTTCACGGCAATTTCTTTAAAAAGGGGTCTGTATTCGGGCAGTACATCGACGAGAATGTCTCCCCGTGAGTAAGCTTCGGCAATCCGCCGATCTTCGGGAATCTCCCCCAGAACCGGGATACCTTCCTCTTCACAGAATTTCACAACCCTGTCGTCGCCGATGTCAGAGCGATTGATCACCACCCCGAAGGGGACTCCGAGCTTTCTCACCATTCCCACGGCGAGCTTCAGATCGTGGAACCCAAAAGGCGTTGGCTCCGTCACGAGGAGAGACACATCGGCCCCTCGAACCGTCGTGATGACGGGACAGGACGTTCCCGGTGGAGCATCGAGGACGGTTGTCATTCCCGGTTTCATTCTCGCCTTAACGGCTCTGATCAGCGGCGGAGACATGGCAACCCCGACATTCAACCGCCCCTGTATGACCGTTATTGAATCCTGCCGCCAGGTTTCAACAATTCCGATCGGCCTTGGAACTTCCCGAAGAGCCTTTTGAGGGCACAGGACAAGGCATCCGCCACAACTGTGGCAGAGCTCGGGAAAAACCAGAGGTACTTTGTTCAGCACGACGAGGGCGTTAAACTGGCAGAACTCCGAGCATTCACCACAGCCGTTGCAAAGCTCCTCCCGGGGCTCCGGTATTGAAATGCTGATCTCTTCTGTGTGAGAACCGTGAGGGGGGAGAAAGAGATGAACGTTTGGTTCCTCCACATCGCAATCGAGAAGCTGCACCGGTTCTTCTATGACCCTGGCTATGTTGACTGCAAGAGTGGTCTTCCCGGTGCCGCCCTTTCCAGATGCAACGGCAAGGATCATACCCAGTGCCCCTCCACATCAGGCGAGCCGGCTTCGACGAGCTTTCCGCTTTTGAAGGCCTCTATTGCTTCCTTTACCGTTCTGTCCTGGCTGTAACAAACTTTGATACCTGCGGACTTCAGAACCTGAAAGGCCTTGGGCCCGCAATGGCCCGTTATCACGGCTTCTACGGCTTCCCGGGCTACCTTCTGAGCCGACTGAAGACCCGCTCCCTGGGGGGCGTTGAGATTCTGGCTGTTATCAATGGCGTAATAAGTGTCGCTTTCGGTATCGTAGATTATGAACTTCGGGGCTCTGCCGAAGCGGGTCTCGAGCAGGGAATCCGGCGTGTCACCCGAGGACGTTATCGCAATCTTCATGGAGAAGCCTCCCTGTTCGATCCGGGTCGGGGGCCACCCCCCGCCCGGAAGAGGTTCGGATTATTCGGTTTTCTCCCTTTCGAGCTCGGCAAGGCGTTTCTCTATTCTTGAGAGCTCTTCCCTAAGGGCCTCTGCTTCTTCTTTCAGGTAGTCTTTTTCCAGCTCTGGATCCGGAGCCGTATAGGGACCGGGTGGAACCCACCAGGGCCATGCCGGTGGAGCCCACCAGCCGAGGCCCCGGCGCCATCCACGCCCACGACCGAATCCGAACCCCCGGCCCCAACCTCTTCCCCGGCCCCGGCCTCTACCGGGCCAGGGGTTCAGGTAGCCGGGTGCTCCAAAGCCTGCACAGAATCCGGCGGCTCGACCCGTCATCGGTCCCAGACCCCAGGGACCCGTTCTATCACCGCGTGGCATGGTAAACCTCCTTAACGCTTATTCTCTGTACATGGGCCCGCCACACCGCGGGCAGATTTCCTGACTGCAGGGCACACCCCTCTTATGGGGTTCCTTATGTCCGCAGTTTCTACAGACGCAGTAACCTCCCGGACCTGCCCCCTGTCCTCGCTTGCGCCGTCTCTGTCCCGGACCCTCTCCGCCAGGGCCGGGTCCTTCTCTTTCTTGCTGACCCATAAGCCCATTCTCCCCTGAGGAATAGAAAACCGGTTCTGCAAAGTACTTCCGATAGTTTGCACACCCCGGCATGATGAAGCTCTGATGCAGGAACCGTCCCTGGACCCAGGCATCTTTGATTTCCCGGTAGGTTCCGGCAATAAAGGGAACCACGAGAATGCCCGAACAGCGGAGCATCTTGAAAAGCGGTCTGGAAATGGCACCGCAGAAGAGCTCCTGGACCTGCTGTTCTCTGAGTAAACGCACTCGGTCCCAAGGTGAAGGGGAAAAGCAGGTAAAGATACTTTCCGAAACAAACTCATTGCCGCTCCGCTCCACAATTCTTATCTCTCTTGCCACATCGAAAACCGGTGCAATTAGATTTCTCCATACCGAAAAGGCCGCTTTACTTCCCATAAGCCGGTTCCTGCGGTTCTGTTTTAGGAGCACCCTTTAGTCAGGCAATATTCGGGCCAGGATTGTTTTGTTCGGAGAAAGTGCCGTAATTTCGGTAGGTTGGTTTTTTACCCTTCAGGGGAAGAGCCGGGAAATCGTCGCAGGACTGCGACAAAAACAAACAGATTTGTCGCAAAAAAGCTACACCGCAATCCCCTCAAGCCGGGTCGGGTTTTTCGACCAAGTAAGCAGAAGAAGGGAGGTTACAATCCCCTCGAATCGGATCAGGCTTTCCGACACGTAATAATCCTCCCTCCTTATCTTTTAGCCTGACCTATCCCTTCTCTTTCCAATCTGTGTCCACTCCCGACGCAGAAAGAAATTAGCTTTTGATTAGAGCACAAGAGCAATTTTAAGCCGCTTTTTTCCGGTGTTTTTGGGCTTCTACCTGCCAGAGCCAGGAATCACCAATCGTTAAACCCACCCGAACCGTCGTCGTCAAATGAGGTATTACGGCTGAAATCCCAATCGTCGTCAAATGAGAGATCACGGCTGAAATCGCAACCATAAGGGTTACCATCAACATCAAACCCACCGATGCCACCTATCATGAGCAAACCGGTGGCCGGATTTATTACGGTTTCGTCCCGGTCGTCCAGGATTTTCCCATGGGCATCCATTACACAGTCATTATTGAGCCCCACAGAGGAATCAGAAGAAAACAAACCAAAAAACCAATCGAGCAGTTTTCTCATACCCCCCCCTCTTTGTATTTAGTGTCTGGCGGAGTGGTCCGCGAAGCAGAGCATCCGTGTTGCTCCGCCCATCTTTCGCCGCACTCGGCAAGCCGTCTTTCTTCTGCGCCTGTCGCAATCCCCTCAAATCGGGTCAGGTTTTCCGACTCAGCGTTTCGATGAGTTAGCAAA